>CAMJKI010000010.1 GCA_946406355.1 uncultured Bacteroidales bacterium
GCTTGTGGAACACGGCGAACATGCCGGCTTCCCAGATCTGGCCTTCCTCGGATTCACCGTCTCCGCAGAGGCAGTACACAAAATTGTTGTCCTTGTCCAGCTTCTTGCCCAGGGCGGCACCGGCAGCGGCGCTGAGGCCCTGACCCAGGGAACCGGAGGCCTGGAAAATGCCCGGGAGGGCTTTGCGGATGGACGGGTGGCCCTGCAGACGGGAGCCCATCTGACGGAAGGTGCCCAGTTCTTCCACGGGGAAGTAACCGGCGCGGGCCAGCGTGGAATAATACACCGGGGTCATGTGACCGGCCGACAGGATGAACATGTCCTGACCCTTGCCTTCACGCGTCCAGGTGGCAGGATTCTGATTCATCTCGTTGAAATACAGGGCCGTGAGAATATCCGTGCTGGACATGGAGCCGCCCGGATGGCCCGAATTCGCCTTGCACACCATGCGGAGGATATCCCGCCTGATCTGCGTGGAGATGGTCTTGAGTTCTTCTACTGATTTTTTCATATAGATTATTTTGAAGTATTTTCTGAAAGTTTACAAATATACGGATTATCTTGGGAATTTGGTGCGGCTAAATCGATTTTATTTAGAATGAATCCAGCTAGAACCATTCCACGTCTTCCAGATCCAGTTCGTTGGGCGGCAGGTTGCTGCCGGGGGAGTAGTAGAAGGTGTAGCCTTTAAGTTCGGCTGGGATGCGGTTCAGGAACAGCAGATTGGCGGGGCCGAAGTCTCCGGAGCTGCCGAAAAGGGTCATCGTTCGTTTGGCGTCATCCTTGCGGTACCACCCGCCCCCGTGCATCTTTCCGTACCCGTGTGTTTTCTCAAACTGGTCTCTCAGTTCCTCATGCAGCCCCACCATCCCGTACACGAACGTCCCGGTGCGGGGCGTTTTGGCGTCACTGATCAGTATGTATTTGGGATGCATGGCGTGTTGCTTATAGACTTGCAATTTACAAATTTTCCCCGGCTTTGGCAAATTGCGCGAATTGGCGTATATTTGTAAGCTATGAAGAATATCCGCAACTTTTGCATTATCGCACATATAGACCATGGGAAGAGCACCCTGGCCGACCGGCTGCTGGAGCTCACGCAAACGCTGAGCGAAAGGGAGATGGAGAACCAGGTGCTGGACGACATGGACCTGGAGCGGGAGAAGGGCATCACCATCAAGAGCCACGCCATCCAGATGGATTACCTGCGGGGTGGGGAAACCTATCGGCTCAATCTGATCGATACCCCCGGGCACGTGGACTTCAGCTATGAGGTTTCGCGCAGCATTGCATCCTGCGAGGGGGCACTGCTGGTGGTGGACGCCTCGCAAGGTATTCAGGCCCAAACGATTTCCAATCTGTACCAGGCCATCGACCATTCGCTGGAAATCATTCCGGTGCTCAATAAGATTGATATGGAGAGCGCGCAGCCGGAGGTGGTGACGGACCAGATCTGCGACCTGCTGGGCTGTGACCCGGAGGACGTGCTGCGTGTATCGGCCCGTACCGGCGAAGGCGTGCAGGCGGTGCTGGACGCCATTGTGGACAAGGTTCCCGCGCCGAAGGGAGACCCGGAAGCCCCGCTGCAGGCCCTCATTTTCGACTCCGTTTTTAACCAGTTCCGCGGCATCATTGCCTACTTCAAGGTGGTGAACGGCACCATCCGCACGGGTGACAAGGTGAAATTCTTCTCTACCGGCAACGAGTACGAGGCCGAGGAAATCGGCAATCTGAAGCTGAAACTGAACCCCACCGGGGAAGTGAAAGCCGGGGACGTGGGATACATCATCACCGGCATCAAGGCCGCCGTGGAAGTGAAGGTGGGTGACACCATCACGCATGTGGAAACGCCTTGCGCACAGGCTATTGCGGGCTTCGAAGAAGTGAAGCCGATGGTATTCGCCGGCCTGTACCCCGTGGATGCCTCCAAGTTCGAGGAGCTCCGTGCCACCCTGGAAAAGTTCCAGCTGAACGACGCCTCCTTCACCTACGAGCCGGAAAGCTCGCTGGCCCTGGGCTTTGGCTTCCGCTGCGGCTTCCTGGGCCTGCTGCACCTCGAGATCGTCCAGGAGCGGCTGTTCCGCGAGTTCAACATGGACGTAATCACCACTGTCCCGAACGTGTCCTACAAGGTGTATACGACCAAGGGCGAGGTCATCGACGTGCACAACCCGTCCGGCCTCCCGCCGCAGACGCTCATCGACCATATCGAGGAACCCTACATCCGCGCCCAGATCATCTCCAAGTCCGATTTCTACGGGCCCATCATGAAGCTGTGCATGGACAAGCGCGGCACCCTCATCGGCCAGCATTACATTACCACGGACCGCGTGGAACTGAACTACGACCTGCCGCTCTCCGAAGTGGTCTTCGACTTCTATGATAAATTGAAATCCATCTCCAAGGGCTACGCGTCCTTCGACTACCACGTGACGGACTTCCGTCCTGCGCGGCTGGTGAAGCTGGACATTCTTCTGAACGGAGATCCGGCCGATGCCCTGAGCACCCTCATCCACGAGGACCACGCCTACGACTTCGGCCGAAAGATCTGCCTGAAGCTCAAGGACTTGATTCCCCGACAGCAGTTTGACATTGCCGTGCAGGCGGCCATCGGCGCCAAGATCATCGCCCGCGAAACGGTGCGCCAGGTGCGCAAGGATGTAACGGCCAAGTGCTACGGCGGCGACGTAACCCGCAAGCGCAAGCTCCTGGAAAAGCAGAAAGAAGGCAAGAAACGCATGCGTCAGATTGGCACAGTCCAGGTGCCCCAAAGCGCCTTCATGGCGGTACTGAAACTGGATTAAATGAGTATTAAAGCTGCCATACAATCCATGCGCCTGCGCACGTTGCCGCTTTCCATGGCGGGAGTGCTGCTGGGCATTCTGCTGGCCACGGCCGATTGGCGGGTAGACCTCTGGACCGCCGTGCTCATCGTGCTCACCACCGTGTGCCTGCAAATTCTCTCCAACCTGTCCAACGAGCTGGGTGACGTGCTCCGCGGCACGGACACGGCCGACCGGGAAGGCCCCGAATACGGCCTGAACAGCGGCGCCCTGACCATCGGCCAGATGAAAGGGCTCATTGCCGCCTTCGTGGTGCTGTGCATCGTTTTCGGATCCCTGATGACCTGGAAGGCCTTCGGCACGCTGTTCTCGCTTACGCCGATTCTGGTTCTGATGCTGGGCGCCGCCGCCATCATGGCCGCCATGAAGTACACTCTGGGACGAAACCCTTACGGGTACAGGGCCAAGGGCGATATCTACGTTTTCCTGTTCTTCGGGCTCGTTTCCGTGCTGGGCGCCTACTTCGTGTGCACCGCCGGCGTAGGGCTGCACTGGAAGCTGCTGCTGCCGGCATCGGCCATCGGTTTTTTCAGCGTGGGCGTGCTCAATGTGAACAACATCCGGGACATGAAAACCGACGCCGCCAACCGCGTCACGGTGGCCATCAAGCTGGGCAAAAAGCGGGCCAGGATTTACCAGACGGTGCTTATCGTGCTGGGATGGGCCTGCATGGTGGCCTATTGCCTCCTCTGCTGGCCCAGCCTTTGGCACTGGCTGTGGGTACTCACCTTGCCGATGTACATCCTGCATTTACGCGGCGTCTGGATCCGCAGCGGCAAGGCCCTGGATCCGATGCTGCCCCTGCTGGTAATGGCTACCTTCGCCCTGAGTATCCTGGCCGGAGTGGGCTTCTGCGCCCATTTGTTCTAAGCGTGGGCCCTTTCGGCGGAACCTCGTCATGTTCAATGCATTATAGCTTACAACTTATAACTAAAAATTTTTATTTAGTTAAAACTTGTAAATATATTTGTTTTTACAACTTAAAGATTATACCTTTGCTCTTGGACAATGAAGGATTCTTCTTGTCTATTTGTTAAGTTCGTTTTATATACCAGAACGGCGCTCTTGGGGAGGAGCGCCGTTCATTTATCTAATGAGGGGCAAGACCCTCAAACACCCCGCGGCCTTTTAGCCTCCACTTATTCAGCGGAGAAAGCGAAGATGCAGTGGCTGTGGTAGGTTTCGCCGGGACGGAGGACGGCCGACGGCCATTCGGGCTTGTTGGGCGTGTCCGGATACTTCTGGGTTTCCAGGCAAATGCCGGTGCGCTGCTGGTAAACGATTCCCTTCTTGCCGGTTACGGTGCCGTCCAGGAAGTTGCCGGAGTACACCTGGATGCCGGGTTCGTCGGTATAAACCATTAACTTAATGCCGTTGCCAGGGTTGTACAGGCAGGCGGCCAGCTTGTTGATGTCGCAGCCGGTATCCAGTACCCAGTTGTGGTCGAAACCGTTGCCGAAACGGATTTGCTCTTCATCGGCGCCGATGTTGTCGCTGATGGGGTGGGCCACCGTGTAGTCGAAGGGCGTGCCGGCTACCGGGCGGATTTCGCCGGTGGTCATGTAGGTTTCGTCCACGGGAGTGAAGTTGCTGGCGTTCACGTACAGCACATCGTCCACAATGCGGTGGGTGTCCGGGGCGCCGGAGAGGTTGAAGTAGGAGTGGTTGGTCATGTTGATGACCGTGGTCTTGTCTGTAGTGGCCTCGTACTGGATGTCAATCTTGTTGTCATCGGTGAGGGTATAGGTGACATAGGCCGTTACGTTGCCGGGGAAGTTGTTGTCGCCGTCCGGGGAAATGCGGCACAGCTTTACGTGGCTGTTGTCGGCCTCTACCATTTCATAAACCTGATACTGCCAGCCGGTGGGGCCGCCGTGGAGGCAGTGGCCGAAGTTGTTCTGCGGCAACTGATAGGTTTCTCCGTCCAGGGTAATCTGTCCCTGGTTGATGCGGTTGGCATAACGGCCGATGGAAGCGCCGAAGTCCGTCTGGTTGTTCTCCGGGAAGTAGTCTTCCACTTTGTCGAAGCCCAGCACTACGTCGCGCATAACGCTGTCGCGGTCCGGAACCATGATGGACACGATGCGGCCGCCGAAGTTGGTGATGCATACCTCCATGCCGGCCTCATTGGTTAAGGTGTACAGGGCCGTGGGAGCACCGTTGTAGCTGCTTTCAAAATTCTTGGGATCCAGGCCGGAAGCCGTGAGTTTGGCCTGTTCCTGCTTGGGCGCGCAGGCTGCCATTAACAGGGCGGCAGCTGCGCATAATGTAAGAAGTTTATGCATGATGATATGGAATAAATAAAAATTAAAGACTTATGGTGAAAAATTGCTAGTATTTTGTGTTCAAATATACGTATTTTTGCTGAAAGAATGGCAGAAAAACCGCATAATACCACAGATATGAAGAAAACACTCCTTTTCCTTTCGGCACTTGCCGCAACCGTAATGGCCCAGGCCCAGGTGAAAGTTTCTGTGCGGGAGACCGCCCAGGACCAGCCTGTTATCCCGGCCGAAATCTACGGTCAGTTCTCCGAGCATCTGGGACGCTGCATCTATGAAGGCATCTGGGTGGGTCCGGACAGCGATATCCCCAATGTAGACGGCTATCGCACCGACGTTGTGGAGGCCCTCAAGGCCCTCAAGGTACCCGTGCTCCGCTGGCCCGGCGGCTGCTTTGCCGATGAGTACCACTGGATGGACGGCATCGGCCCCAAGGAGAATCGGCCCAAACTGGTGAACAACAACTGGGGCAGCACCGTGGAGGACAATTCCTTCGGCACGCACGAATTCCTGAACCTGTGCGAAATGCTGGGAACGGAGCCCTACATCAGCGGCAACATCGGCTCCGGCACCGTGGAAGAGCTGGCCAAGTGGGTGGAATACATGACGGCCGAAAACGGCTCCATGGCTGAACTCCGCGCCAAAAACGGCCGTGAAAAGCCCTGGAAGGTGAAATACCTGGGTGTTGGCAACGAAACCTGGGGCTGCGGCGGCGACATGACGGCCGACTATTATGCCGATGTGTACAAGCGCTACGCCCTTTACTCCCGCAACTACAGCGGCAACACCCTGTTCAAGGTGGCCTGCGGCGCTTCGGACTATGACTATGCCTGGACCCGCACCATGATGCAGAAAGACCGCGACAAGATGGACGGCCTTTCGCTGCACTACTACACCTGCAAGGGCTGGACGGGCAGCAAGGGATCGGCCACGGACTTTACCCCGGAAGAGTACTATAACGTGCTGGCCAAGAGCGTGGAGATTGACGAAGTGCTCCGCAACCACGAGGCCATCATGGACGCCTTCGATCCGGACAAGCGGGTGGCCCTGCTGCTGGACGAGTGGGGCACCTGGTTCGATGTGGAGCCCGGCTACAACCCTGGCCATCTGTTCCAGCAGAACACCATGCGCGATGCCATGGTGGCCGCCCTGTCGCTGAACATCTTCCAGAAGCATACGGACCGCCTGAAGATGGCCAACATCGCCCAGATTGTGAACGTGCTGCAGGCCATGATCCTCACCAAGGGTCCCCAGATGGTGCTCACGCCCACCTATCACGTTTTCCGCATGTTCAACGTGCACCAGAACGCCACCTATGTGCCGTCGGAATATAGCTGCGGCACCCTGGTATCGGCCGAGGGGCGCGTGATGGAGAACTTCAGCGCCTGCGCTTCCCGCGATGCTTCCGGCGCCCTGCACGTCTCCCTGGCCAATCCCAATCTGGACAAGCCTGTAACCGTTGAGCTGTCTTTTGACCAGCTGAAGCCCAAGAGCGTTTCCGGCGAAATCCTCAAAGCCGACAAGATTAACGCCTACAACGACTTCGGCCAGGCTCCCGCCGTTGCCCCCGCCGCCTTCTCCGGCGCCAAGCTCTCCGGCAAAACCGTGAAGCTCACCCTCCCCGCCGCCTCCGTGGTGGTGCTGGAAGTGAAGTAGCCTGCAGAAAGTAAGCTGCTGGCTATCAGCTGATTAAATGATTCCCGGTGCAAATTAATTTGCACCGGGAATCATTTATCTGTTTGAACTGTAGTTAGTTACATTCTGCAGGGCTAGTACACCCACTGGTGGAAATAGTCGAAGTAAGCGGCGCCTTTTTCCTGCTGACCGTGGTTGTTGAAGCAGTACAGGCCGGTGCGGTAGCCGGTGAAGTAGTCCAGCGTGAAGCGCATTTCCAGGGCGTAATTGATGTCTGTCCAGTGTTCTCCGTCGGTGGACCAACTGAAGAAGGCGGTGTCGGGGACATCTCCCTCATCTACCGGAGTAAACACGTATCGGATACGCAGATACACGTGGTCTCCCTCTTCCAGGGTCGTCTGGGAAAGGATTTGCTCTTTCTCCCGGAGGCTAACAATGAAGGTGCCGGTCTGATGCACTTCTACGCCGATACGGGCGCTCCGGCTTTGGAAGGCGCAGATGCCGGCCTCGTCACCCGGCTTCATGGCCGATGCATCCAGCAGCACTTCGCTCACGCAGCGAGGACCTGCGGTGCGCTGGGTAAGGGTTCCGCGGGCGTCGGAAAGGTTAACGCATTCGTGGGCCTGGAGTTTGAGCCAGCCGGGCCGATCCGTAAGCGACCAGCCTTCGGGCGCCTTGTGGTTCCACTGCCACACCAGGGCCAGTTCCCGGGAGTCGAACTCGTCCGACGCCCAAACATAGTCTTCGCCATCGGCCTTCAGGTTCACGGTAACCTCTTCTTCCGGCACGCCATTGTTACCCATGATGGGCCAGTCGTCCACCCAGGTTACGCGCTGGATGGTGGGGATGCGGCCCACCGCGCCGTGATCCTGGAACTGCACGGCGTACCAGTCGCCGAACTGCGTATCGATGATGGGACCCTGCGCAATGCCGTCCCGGCGGCCGCCCAGGGTGCCCTGCAGCACCACTTTCCGTTCGTAGGGACCTTCGATGTTGCGGCTGCGCCAGCAGGTAGCCGTACGCACGCCTCCACGGGGCCAGTCAATTTCCAGCAGGTAATAATACTCGCCGATATGGTACAGGTGCGAACCCTCGGCCCGGAGCATCCAACCCTCGCGCGGGGAATCGATGATTATCTTCTCTTCGGCCCCGGCCTTCACCGCCGATCCGTCCGGCTCCAGCTCTACCAGGTGGATTTCGCCGTTGCCCCAGGCCACCCACAGGCGGTCGTCGTCGTCGAACAGCAGCGAGGCGTCGTGCATGAAGAAGCCGTCTATCACATTGCGCTTCCAGGGGCCCTTCTCTATGTTTTTGGTTTTGTAGAGATAGGTTTTGTGCTGGTCGTTGGCCACAAAGAGGGCATACCAGGTGCCCTTGTGGTAGCGCAGGGTGGTGGCCCACTGGCCCTTGCCGTATGCTACCCCGTTCCGCATGTTGTAAATGCCGTCGTCCTCAATTACGTCGTAAATGTAATTGATTATGCGCCAGTGCACCAGGTCCCGGGAATGCATGATGGGCGCGCCGGGGCAGAAATACATGGTGGTGCTTACCATATAATAGTCGTCACCCACGCGCACGATGTCCGGATCCGGAATATCGGTATAGGTAAGGGGGTTCACGGCTACTTGGGAACCCGGCTGTGCATGCCGGGCGCAGCCGGCCAGGACGGCCAGGGCTAAAAAGGTAAAAATCAGTTTCTTCATAATGTTCAAAGATAGCATTTTTTATCGGAAAAATCCGTATTTTTGTACAAAGCCATTGATATGAAAAATACTTTCCTGATGCTGGCAGCCCTGTGCCTTCTGGCAAGCTGCAGCGAAAAGCCGCGGGAGCTCATTCTGCATTACGACAAACCCGCCCAGTTCTTCGAGGAGGCCCTGCCACTGGGCAACGGCCGGCTGGGCGCCATGGTGTACGGGGACGTGCGGAGCGAGCGCATTTCCCTGAACGACATAACCCTATGGACCGGCGAGCCCGACAAGGGACCGGAGCACCCGGACCTGCTGGCCACCGGCCTCACCGGCGACGGCACCCCGGCGTTGCAGGCGGTACGGGAAGCCCTGGAACAGGAAGACTACCGGAAAGCCGAAGAACTTCAGCACGGCCTGCAGGGCCACTATACGGAAAGCTATCAGCCGCTGGGCTCCTTGCGTATCCAGTATCTGGACTCGGCCGATGTCACCGAATACCGCCGGGAGCTGGATATAGCTAAAGCCCTGGCCACGGTAAGCTGCCTCAAGGACGGACAGCCCTTCCAGGTCAGCTGCTTTGTATCGGCACCGGATTCGGCCATAGTGCTTAAGCTCACTTCCGCCGCTCCCATCAATGCCGACTTTAGCCTGGAAACCCCGCTCAGCCACCAGATTGTGGAATTCCCGGACCGGCTGGCCATGGATGGCTATGCCCGCTGGCACGCCTATCCCAGCTACGTTACGGGTCCCAGGATTCCGGGAACCTTCGACGACCCCGCCCGCGGCATTCACTTCCGTACGCTGCTGGGCTGCCAGCCCGCCGACGGCTCCTTTGTGGTGGAAGACGGCGTCCTCAAGCTCCGGGACTGCCACCAGGCCGTGCTGTATGTGGTCAATTCCACCAGCTTCAACGGCTTTGACAAAGACCCCGTGCGGGAGGGAAAGCCTTACCAGAAATTGGTGGAGGCCAATTTCAAGCGCGTGGCCGGGAAGGAGTACAAGGCCATGCTCAAGGCCCACGAGGCCGATTTCGGGGAATTCTTCGGCCGCGTAAGCCTGGATTTGGGCGCCACGCCGGATTCGGTGAAGGTGCTGCCCACGGATGTGCAGCTAAGGCGCTATGCCGATTTGCAGGAGGCCAACCCGGAGCTGGAGGCGCTCTACTACCAGTATGGCCGCTACCTGCTCATTTCCAGCTCCCGCACCATGGGCGTTCCCGCCAATCTGCAGGGCCTGTGGAACGAGGGCGTGAACCCGCCGTGGAGCTGCAACTACACCATTAACATCAACCTGGAAGAGAACTACTGGCCGGCCGAAGCCGCCGCCCTGCCGGAAATGCACGAAAGCATGCTGGCCTTTGTCCGTAATCTGGGCAAGAACGGCGAGCCGGTTGCGCAGCGAATCTATGGCGCAACCCGCGGCTGGAACGCCGGTCACAATTCCGACATCTGGGCCATGGCCACGCCCGTCGGCCTGGGTCTGGGCGTACCCCAGTGGGCCAACTGGACCATGGGTGGCGCCTGGGTCACTACCCACATCTGGGAGCACTATCTGTATACCCGGGACCGTGCGGCCCTGGAGCGGGATTATCCTACTTTGAAGGGTGCCGCCGAGTTCTGCATCGACTTCCTGGTAGAAAAGGACGGAGAACTTATCACCTCCCCGGGAACGTCTCCGGAGAACGATTACATCACCCCCGACGGCTACATCGGCTCTACGCTATACGGCGCCACGGCCGATCTGGCCCTGGTGCGCGAATGCCTTACGGATGCCGTAAAGGCTGCCAAGGAGCTGGGGGTGGACGCCGACTTTGTGGAAGAGGCCGAAAGCACGCTGGCCCGCCTGCGCGGCTATCATATCGGCTCGCAGGGCCAGCTGATGGAATGGTACCACGACTGGGCCGACCGGGACCCGCAACACCGCCACCAGTCCCATCTGATCGGCGTATATCCCGGACATCAGATAGAGGCTGGTACAGACCTGGCCGCTGCCGCTCTCAAAACTCTGGAGATCAGAGGCTTCGAGACCACAGGCTGGAGCTGCGGCTGGCGCATTAACCTGTATGCCCGCCTGGGGGACGGCGAGAACGCCTATAAGATGTACCGCCGGCTGCTCCGTTATGTGAGCCCGGACCGCTACCGGGGCCCGGATGCCCGTCGCGGCGGCGGCACCTATCCCAACCTGCTGGACGCCCACCAGCCTTTCCAGATTGACGGCAACTTTGGCGGCTGCGCCGGCGTTATGGAAATGCTGCTCCAGAGTGCCGAAGACGGTTCGGTGCAGGCTCTGCCCGCCCTCCCGTCGGCCTGGCCCTCCGGCTCCATCCGCGGCCTCCGCACCCGTGGCGGCCAAACCGTAGATCTGGAGTGGAAAGACGGCAAAGTGGTGCGCCAGAAAGTTCGCTAGCCCTCTGCAGAATGTAACTCACTGCAGCTCAGCGAGATAAATGATGCCCGGTGCAAATTAATTTGCACCGGGAATCATTTAATTAGCTGCAAATCAGCTATTTATATTCTGTAAATAATCAGAACTCGTAGGGATAGGAGGCCACGCAGATGTTGGGAGCCAGCTTGCCGAAGTATTTGTCCCAGATAACGAGCAGCGGGTCAAAGAAATAGGTGGTATTTCCGGAGAGATCCAGCTCTTTGGCCGCTATCTTGTGGGCGGTGACGGCTTTGAAGTAGTCCAGATAAGAGGATTTGGCAAAGTTGAAGAAGTCGGTGGCATACAGAATAAGGAAGGCTTCGTAGCTGCACCAATGTAGTTTATCCAGTTCACAGTGGGTGTCCTGTATATCCAGCAGCGAGAGGGAAGACGGATCTATGGCAACCTTACCAAAGGCCCAGATGAGAATATCTTCGGCATTTTTGCGCCGGGTAAGTTCCTTGAACAGGGCCGAGCGGCCGATGAGGTTGTTCATGGCCGTCAGGGGAAAGTTATAGGCAAAATAATATTCTGCCAGCGAGGGATAGTTGGCAGCCGTTTTCACCAGGGCCAGGGTGGTCATCTGGTCAAGAATGGCCTGAGGGACTTCTATGGCTTCCTCCCTTTCGCTTCCGGAAAGATGCGTCCATTCTTCCCGGGAAATATTTGAGAAATAGTTGTAGGGCTCCGTAATAGTGCCCGGATCCGGAATGGCATCCAGGTTAATGGCCATGCTGGCCAATTGTGAATCGGTGAGTTTGAACAGGCCGGCATCCTCTCCTTTGGTAGGATCCGACCAGTTGTTGTCTTTCTGGCAGGCCGATAGCGCGGCGGCCATACAAATAAAAAGGAAAAAGCGTTTCATTAATCCATTCATTAGGAGGTTCTGCAAAGATAACGCAAAACACTTAATAATACTGCGTGCCTAAAGGTTAAATCGGAAACCGGCCTGCAGGGTAAAGCTCAGCGGGTTCTCGGTCCGGTAGGTCATGAGCACCGTTTTGGTAAAGTAGTAGGACAGGGAGGGCTGCACGTACAGGGTGGCAAAAGATCCAAGCCGGATTCCGGCATCTACGAACAGTCCGCAAGACCACTGCAGGGTAGGCTCCGGGTACCGGATGCCGCCCTGGACGGCGTACAGGCACTTTTCGGCCATGCCATAAGCGCCGGCGCCCAGCTCAACGGCTCCGGCCTGCAGCAGGCGCACGTCCAGCTTAAGCGGTATCCCCACAAAATGCAGCTGCTGATGCCCCAGCTGCTCCTCGTAGGAATGCAGGTAAGTATAGTTGATACCGCTTTCCATAGCCAGTCGGGGCAAAAGATTCCAGCGGAGGTTGAGTCCCACGCTCAGCGGGAAGTCGTGCCGGAAATGCATCTGCTGGGGCTGCGGGGAGTTAAGCCAGTTGTTCCAGTACAGATTGGCCGCTTTGGTCTGGAGGCTCATTTTTTTGGCAAACTCCTGCTGCGGATAGGAATCCCTCTGCCCCGCTGCACTGCCGGCCTGCAGGGTAATGGACAGCCGTTTTTTGCGGACAGGCTCTGCGGCGCTTTCTTCCAGGAACCATTCTTCCGGATACTCTTCCCGGACGGCCGTTTCGGGGACAATCGCCTGGACCTCTTCCGTTTCGGCCGGTACGGAATAATCTTCAGAAGTGGAAGAAGGAACAAATACGGGCTCGGAAACAGGGGCCGAAGCGGGAACCGCAGGTGTTTCCGGAGCGCTCCGGGGAGCTGTTCCGGACCGAAGCGGTACAACCCGGCCGGCGGGGGGCAGGCTTGCCAGCAGTTCGGGCCGCGGCGCCAAAACCGGCTGTTCCAGCGCAATTACGGAATTGGGAACGGCGCGGGAAGGGCCGAATAGTAATAATCCGCCTGCCGGAACAAGGAGGGCCAGGGCGGAGGCCACGCTCCATCGGCGCACAGTTCTCCGGTGCATCTTTCCGCTTATGCCCGCCCAGCTTCCGGGGGAGGGGGTAACCTCTTCCGGGAAGCACTGTTCGCGCAGGGCATCGGCCCAGTCTTTATCGGTTTTCATGGAGATACTGTTTAATCTGTCTGGCAAGTAGCGCTTTGGCGCGGGATAAATCGGCCGATGAGGTTCTTTCCTGGATTCCCAGCAGGCTGGCGATATCCTTGTGGGAAAGATGGTCGATGCAGTAGAGTTGGAATACCGTCCTGTAGCGTTCCGGGAGGCCTTCAATCATGGCTTTCAGCTTTTCCGAGGGCACTTGCAGGGTCTCCTGGTAGTCCGGTTCCGGGAGTGTTTCTTCCAGCGGGCCGATGCCGGTTTCCCGGAACAGCCGTTTTCGCCGGGCTTTGTCGAAGAACAGGTTCAGCGTCAGGCGCGCCATCCAGCGGAACAGGGAACCGTCGCCCTGCCAGGTAAAGCGCCCCATCCGGTCGAAAACCTTGATGAATGCGTCCTGCAGCAGGTCGTCGGCTTCGTCTTTGTCCCGGGTATAGCGCAGGCACAGGGCGAACAGGCGGGGGCTGTACCGCCTGAACAGTTCTTCCCGGGCCTGCCTGTCCCTTCGGGCACATCTGATAGCCAGTTCCTGTTCTTCCATCAACATATTAACGTCCCTTCCGGTGAAATACTGCGTGAAGCAACGAGCAAATCACATAATTGTCCCTGTGCTTTTTACACAGGGACAATGACTTGAAGTATTAACTGCTGGTTTTGAGATTTGGATTCATGGGTTATTATGCCCCGTCCCGGGTTTGTGTCAGCGGTTTGATGGTGCCGTCGGCATTGTATTGCAGCTGGTCCATGCATACGCTGCGGCGGCCGGTGGCCGGTCCGTGGTTGTCCAGGGAGAGTGTGGCATTGTGGTAGAACAGGTAGCTCTTGCCGCCAAACTCTATAACGCCGGGGTGGATGGTGAAGCTGTCTTCGGCCATGCCCGTGAATTCCCCTTTGCATTCCCAGGGACCGTGGAGGTTGCCGGCCATGGCGTAGGAAAGGGTTTCCCGTCCGGGGCCCATGGAGGAGTAAACAAGGTAATACTGGCCGTTCCGCTTGTACAGCCAGGGGTTCTCTTTGAAATGGTCCAGCGCAATGGTGAAGATTTCACCCTCCAGCGCCGTCATGTTTTTCTGCAGCCGGGCCAGGTAGCAGATTTCGCTGCCCCAGCACAGCCAGGGGCTTCCGTCGCTGTCGATAAAGGCGGTAGGGTGATTGGCGTCCAGAATGAGGGGCTTGCCCAGGGCGTCTTTGTAGGGGCCCTCCGGCTTGTCGGCCACGGCCACGCCGATGGCTTTCACGTCCGGTTCGTCGTTCTGGAGGGAGGCGTATAGATAGTATTTCCCATTAACCTCTATGCATTGTGCCGAGCAGGCCTCCCCGTTGGCCCAGCTGAAGTCGGCGGGACTCAGCACGGCGCCGTGGGCGGTCCAGTTCTGCATGTCGGCGGTAGAATAACACAGCCATTCGGTAATGTTATACCCGTCTTTCCCTTCGTATCCGGGCAGGTCGTCAAACTGCTCATCGTGGCCGCAGAAGACGTACAGACGTCCGTCCGAAGCCACCAGGGGTGCCGGATCGGCCGTAAAGGCGTCCCGGAAGAGCGGATTGCCCTGGTTTTGGAAGGTGGTGCTTTTCTCCTGGTTCCCGTTACACGATACCAGGAGAATGGCTGCCAGCGTTAATACTCTTTTAATCATAAAGGTTATAGGTTTTAGTGTGTTGGGGGCTATTTGAAGCTTACCCAGTCCAGGTCCAGACCGCCCTCATCTACCCGCAGCTTCAGGTTCTTGAGGCCTGTAGTGGAGGAGGTAAGGGGAGCGGAGAACTCTTTCCAGCCGGCGCTGGCGGGGAGTTCGTAGGTGCCCAGGGTGTCGTTGTCCGACAGCCAGAGGGAAACCTTGGCGCCCTTCTCGGCGCGGTAGCGGAAGCTGACGCTGGCGGGTTCGGCCTCACCGAAGTCAATTTCGTCGTAGCGCACCCAGCAGTCGGTGCGTCCCAGATGCACAAACCAGCCGTCGAAGGGCTTTTCCGGATCCAGGAAATCGATGCCGGTAGCTACGTGATAGATGGCGCTGTAGCGGTCCATCTGAATCTGGGCCGATGCGGGAGTTACGCCAACGCCGCGGAAGGTGGGAATCACCTGCTCGATGGTGCCGTCGGGATTGAAGCGCACCTTGTCGATACGCACCGAACGGTTCTTGTCAAAGCTGGGGGAGTAGTCGTTGTGGTGATAGAACAGATACCACTGGCCCTTGTACTGTACAAAGGAGTGGTGGTTGGTCCAGCACTCGTTTCCGGACCGGGCCATGATGATGCCCTTGTATTCGTAGGGCCCCATGGGGTTCTTGCTCATGGCATAGCCCAGCACCTCGGTGTTCTCCTGCACATACGGATAGGTGAGGTAGAACCAGCCGTTGGCTTCGAAGGCGAAAGGACCCTCGGCCTGGCGGTTGGGCAGGCCCTTGAGGCAGTCCACGCCCACCATTTCCATTTCCCTGTTTCCCCACTTCATGGTGGTCTTGGGATTGTCTTCGGCAAGTTTCGTCATGCTGGGATCGAGTTTGGCGCAGCGGCCGTTGCCCCAGAAAAGGTAGGCATTGCCGTCGGAGGCCAGGAGCACGCAAGGGTCGATGCCGTTTACACCCTGGATGGGTTCAGGTTCCGGAACGAAAGGTCCCGCAGGACTGTCGGCAATGGCTACGCCGATTCCGAACCCACGGCCGGCCTTGGTTGCGTTGGGAAAATAGAAATAGTATTTTCCATTCCGCTCCACACAGTCCGGCGCCCACATGGAATAACCCTCCGGGTTGCCCCAGGGCACGTTTTTCTGGTCCAGGATAACACCGTGGTCCGTCCAGTTCACCAGGTCTTCCGACGAGAACACGTGATAGTCCTCCATGCAGAACCATCTGCGCTCCGGCTCTACGGGGCTGATGATGTCGTGGGAGGGATACAACCACACTTTGCCTTCAAAGACGCGGGCGGTAGGGTCCGCGGAATACAGCCCTTTGATAACCGGATTCTGGGCAAACAGGGAAGCGCCCAAAAGAAGGGCTATGGATGCAATAACTAACCTTTTCATTTTTATTTACGGAAAATATGGGGGATAAATTCGTTCAGGCAACGGCGCCAGGTGAGCCACTCGTGGGCAGTACCCGGAGACTCGTAATAGGTGGCGTTGATACCCATGTCGTTAAGGGTTTTCACAAAGGTGTTGGCGCCGAAATTCTCTTCGGAACCCATGCCCATGAACAGGTAGCCCACCTGCTTGTTGAAGGCATCGGCATCGGCGAAAGCGCCGTTGTAAAGGGTTTTGAAGTCGGTGCCCGGCATGTTGAAGATGGCGCCGCTGAAGGTGCCCATCCAGGCAAAGAGGTCCAGGTGGGTGAGCGCTACGTCAAAAGTCTGGTGACCGCCCCAGGAGAGGCCGGCCATGGCGCGGTTCCAACGGTCCGTCTTTACGCGGAAGGTCTTTTCGATGTAGGGGATAATGTCTTGCAGCAGAACGGGATAGAAGGAAGCGCCGAACTCCATCATGCTCTCTCCCGCCTTGGCGCCGAAGCCGTAGCCGCAGTTGCCGTAGTCCATCACCACAATCATGGGAACGCTCTTGCCGGCGGCAATGCTGTTGTCCATGATATTGGCCATGTGGCCCTGCTCGTGCCAGCCGCGCTGGTCCTCGCCCATGCCGTGCTGCAGATACAGCACCGGGTAGCTGGCGTTGGATGTTTCGTATTCGGCCGGGGTATAAACGTAGCAGGTACGAACCTGCTGCTCAATTTCGCTCCAATACTGGCACTCGCGCACCTGTCCGTGGGCGATGTCCTTATTGTAGGTATAGTAGGCGGCCTCTTCCGGCGTTTCCGGAATTTCGATGCCGCTGGTCTGCTGGCTGCAGCCGTAGAAGGTTTCGCTGTTGGGGTCGTTCACACGCACGCCGTCCACCAGGAGGGCATAGTAGTGGAAGCCCACCACCAGCGGATCGGTAGTGACCTGCCATACGCCATCGGCGTTTTTGGTCATGGGATACTTTACATTGCAGATATCCACCTGCACGTCGGTGGCGGTAGGGGCTTCTATCTGGAAAGTGGCCCGGCCCTGGGCATCCACGCAGGGATACTCTTTGGTGGGAACGTTAGTGCTTGCCGGAACGGCTTGGGCTGCGGCGCCTATGCAAAGAAGGCTTGCCAGCAGGCTGAACAGTGTTTTTTTCATTATTTAAAGAATTTTTGCAGCGTTTCGTTCAAATAGGTGCGGGCGTTCATCCAGGTGTGTCCACCGCCCGTATTCATGTCGGTATGGCGAATGCCTTTGGCATCCAGATATTCGCGGTTGCGCACTACGTCGTTGTGAAGGAAATCCTCGGAACCCACGCCGAACCACAGCAGGCGGAACTGGTCGTTCACCAGGGCCGGATCGGCCGCGTACTGCGGGAAACAGGTATCCATCATTTCCGGCGTAAGGTAGGCGCTATAGGAGGCCAGCCAGGCAAAGAGTTCCGGATGGGAAAGGGCAGTAAAGAGAGATTGGCCGCCGCCGCGGGAGAAGCCGGCAATGGCACGGTGCTCGCGGTCGTTCACGGTGCGGAAGTTGGCTTCCACGTACGGCATCACATTCTCTGTGAGTTCTTTAGCAAAGATTTCGTAAAACTCCACGGCCGCCATGGAAGTGGGCTGGGGCGTGGCGCCCATATTGCCGTACGGCATTACCACAATCATGGGTTCGGCCTTTCCTTCGGCAATCAGGTTGTCCAGGATGGTGTTCAGTTTGCCCACCTTGAACCAGGTTTCCTCCGTGTCGGTGGTGCCGCTCACCAGGTAAAACACCGGGTAATCCTTGCCGGAAGTCTCGTAGCCGGCAGGGGTATATACCACCAGCGGACGCCAGGCGTTGAGCACGCCCGAACGGTAGTTGCAGTAAGTAACCTTTCCGTGCGGAACGTTCCGCACGCCGTAGGGAACGCCTTCCGGAGCCGATTGCGGGGCAGGGGCGCCGGGACGGCCGAAAGCGGGCGCTGCCGGAATCTCCACCAGCGAGGCCTTGAAGTTCTCGTTGGGGAAGAGGTCTTTGTTCAGCGGATCGGCCACGGAGACGCCGTCAATAATAAAGTTGTAGGGATAGATATCCCGTTTTTCGGGTTTTACCGTTACGGTCCAGAGTCCTCTGCGTCCTTTCACCATGGGAACGGGTTCTTTGAGGAACTGGCTGGTGAGGAGTACCTCTTTGGCCCTGGGAGCGCTCACGTTAAAGGTGACGCTGCCGTCCATCAGGTGCACCAGCGGCGATTCGGCTTGCGGAGCACGCGTCAGTTCCGGCTTGTACTCAATGCCCCAGATCTGGAGCATTTCGGCGGCATAGCGCTTGCCGAATTCCCGGTAACCGGCGGCGTTGAAATGCAGGAAATCGAAGTTTTGGGTGAGTCCGTCGGCCGGAATCACATGGGCGGTGGGAATTACCCGGCCGATGGTGTCGATGACGGCATTGTGCGCCGCGCATACGCCGCCGCGGTCGGCAGCCACTACTTCTCCCACCAGCAGGGGGACGTCTTCGGCCTTCAGCTTGAGGTCGCGGAGCAGGTTCTCATAAACGGTTTTTACGTTGCGGGGCCACTCCGGGTCTCCGGTGTTGGTTTCTCCCTGGTGCAGCAGGATGCCGGAAATGACGCCTTTCTTCTGGGCCTTTTTGGCCATGGCCACCAGGCGGTCGTAGGGATGGCCGTCGTAGGCAGCCAGCATGGGCACCATCCAGTCCGGCGCCGTTTTGGCGTATTCGTCAATGCGGTCCGGCAGGAAGCCGTCTATGCTGATACCGCCGATGGCCACGTGCACCACGCCCACCTTGTGGTTCTCCGGCAGATACTCCAGCAGCGTACGGCCGAAGTAATCTACGGGCGTGAGCCCGGTATTCTCCCGGCACAGCGGGGGAACGGCTTTGTACCACTGGCCCATTTTCCGGCTCTTGTCGGAAAAATTAACGGCCGATAAATTAAGGAAACGCTCGCTGATACCAACGGAATCCTGCGCTTCTATACGCGCGTTGCCCTCCATGTTTGATTGTCCGAAACATAGGAAAATGTGGAAATTCTTATCCTGGGCCCCGGCCGACAGCACAGCCAAAGAGGCCACCAGGGAAAGGAGGGTCTTTTTCATGGGCTTTAGTGTCTTGTGTAGAACCCGGGCCGGGTATCACCCCGGCCCGGATTAAATGTAAAACTGTTACTGTGCGTTCCAGTCCTTGATGTTCGGGTTCACGTTCTTTTCGGCGAACGGAATCGGGAAGTAGCTGTGCTTCTCCTTCTTGAAGCCCATGTCCGGATGGGTGGTGGTGCACCAGGTAGCATCGCTCTCGTCGATATAGCCACGGTGCTTGGCTTCACCCTTAGAGAACATAGCGTCGCAGAAGTTCGGCAGGTACTTACCGTTGTCCTTGAGTTCCTTCTCGGCAAGGCCCCAGCGGACCAGATCCGGGAAGCGGCTGCCTTCCAGCCAGCACTCGAGGAATTTCTCCTTCTGGACTTCGGCCAGGGTGCACTCGGTGCTCTTGTGTTTGGCCTGGGCGCGGGTCTGGACCTCATTGAGGGCGGCGAGACCGCTGGCGAGATCAGTATTAGTCTGTGCGCAGCACTCGGCATACATCAGGAGCACTTCGGCATAACGCATCACGAGCATATTCCACTGGACGTTTGCGTCATTGGTGCGGTCTTCGTTGCGATAGAGGCGCTTCCACATGAAATAACCCACATGGCCATAGAGACCGGCCTTATCATAGATACCGCGGTAACTATCCTTCTCCTTGTCTTCGAGAGTCGGGCAATCCTTGTCGGTGGAGTAAGGCATCTCGTAGAGAACTTCGTCGAAACTCTTGATCCAAGCTTTGCGGCGGGCGGAATCGTAACCGTCATTCTCCAGGATGGTGTCAACAAACTTCTTGGAAGGGTTGCACCAGCCCCAAGGGCCTTCGCCCGGCAGTTCAGTGCCTTCGCCGTCAGGAAGACGGACGCGAGAGGAACGCCATCCCCACAGCATCTTGAAGTTAGGCTGGGTGCGCTGGTAGAAGCCATCCACCGTGGAGGCATACACCAGATTCAGTTCGAACACCGACTCAGTGCTGCCATCACCGGACGTGTGGTACAGGCTGCTCATTTTCTCGGAAGGAACCAGCTGATACTTGCCAGAATCGATAACAGCCTTGAGGGCCGTCTTGGCACCGGCATAGTCACCCTTGAACATGAGGGCTTTACCCTTGATGGCGTTGCAGAAGCCCTTGGTAATAACGATACAACCGTTCTTGTCGGTAGCGGCGGAACGCTCTTTCAGGTCGCCCAGGGCCTTGTCGCACTCGTCGGCAATCCACTGGAGCAGATACGCCTGGGACTCAACATTCTCCGGACGCTCGTCACCGGCGAGGACATGGTCCACCAGCGGCGGGTTATTCCAACCCATTGCGAGCAGCAGGTGAATGTAAGCGCGCATTACGCGGGCTTCGGCCACGCAACGTTTCTTGACCGGGGTGTCAGCACTTTCGGCAAAGTGGTCAAGCAACTGGTTGCAGGTGTTGATAATCATGTAATAGCAGTGGTAGGAGCCGGTGATAACGGAGTTGCTATCATCGTACCAGAAAGCGTTGATCTGGTTGCCTTCCACGCCATCGGCCTTGTTCTCACCAGCGGAGAACATATCATCGGAAGCGTACTCGAACGGATTCAGGATCGGGCACTCGTTCCAGCCGGCTTCTGTGCCCATCGTGTTGGACAGCCAACGACCGGCATTGTAGTATACATTTACCAGAGCAGATTCGGCATGCTCGTCGGTCTGGTAGAAATCCTCCAGGGAGATAACGCCTTTTTGCTGGATAATGAGCTTATTCTCGCAACCGGTGAAAACCAGAGTTGCGCAGGCGACGGTCAGAGCAATAAATATCTTTTTCATATCGTACAGTATCAGTGGATTAGAATTCAAGGTTCACACCGAAGATAACAGACTTGGCCGTGGGGAAGTTACCCATATCGATACCGATGGCGTTGCCGCCGGTCGTTGCGGTTTCCGGATCCAGACCAATGTAGTCGGAGAAGGTGAAGAAGTTGTCCAGCATGGCGAAGATACGCAGGTTGTTGACAAAGAACTTCCTGGTCAGGCTGTTCGGCAGGGTGTAGCCCAGCTGGATTTGCTTGATTTTGAAGTAGTCACCCTTGAACACGGTGAGCGTGGAGGAGAAAGCCTCGCTGCTCCAGAAGTTGGCCTTGGGGAACTTGGCAGTAGCCTCGTCGCCGGCTTTCTTCCAGGAATTCCGCCAGTAGTAAGCATACGTGTTACAAGAAGGACGGTCTACACGGAAGGCGGTAGGGTAGATGCTGTTGCCAGCTACGCCATTGCCGAAGATGGAAAGGTCGAAGCCCTTCCAGGCCAGGTTGATGGTGATACCATAGGTCAAATCCGGAATACCCTTACCGATGTAGGTGCGGTCATTGGCATCGGGAGTGACGGTGGTGCCTTTAGCAATCTGGTTGCCGTTTTCATCCTTTTCGAAGTGCGTGTAAACTACGCGGCCTTCTTCGTTGATACCCTCGGCCTGGTAACCGAGCATGTACCACACGGGATATCCTTGTTCGAAGGTGGTGGTCAGGTTCGTACCCTGTACGGTACGGCCGGAGATACGGCCCACATACGGATCCAGGTAGGTAACCTTGTTCTTGAGCCATGCGGCATTGGCGTTAATGGAGTAGGAGAAGTCGCCAATCTGGTCACGCCAGCCGAGTTCAACCTCGAAACCGCGGTTGTTTACGGCGCCGGCATTCATGGTGGTGTTGGCTGCAGGGCCACCCTCAAAGTATGAAGGAGTACCTACTTCCATTGCCGGAGGAACCTGGACAAGCAGGCCGTCGGTGTCCTTGTTGTACCAGTCCAGACCAATGCTCAGACGGTTGTTAAACATACGAATATCGAGACCGAGGTCAAGTTGCTTGGAAGTTTCCCAACGCAGGTTGTTATTGGCAAGGCCGGAAGGCAGGGAGCCGTAGGTCATGTCAGGAGAATCCACATCGTACTGGTACCAAACACGGTTCAGCATGATGGAGGTGCTGTACGGATAGTTGCTCAGTACGTTGATGTTACCGTTGATACCCCAGCTGGCGCGGAACTTGAGGAAGCTCAGGATGCTCTGGTCGATGTTGTTCTTGATGAACTCTTCGTTGGAGATGGTCCAGCCGGCAGATACGGAAGGGAAGTAACCCCACTTCTTGTCGAACGGAAGCTTGGAGGTATCGAAGGCATCGGCACGGAAGTTGGCCTGGATGCTGTAACGGTTGTCGAAGGTGTAGCCAATACGGCCAAAGTAGGACAGGCTGGCGCTACGGCCCGGATTGTTGCCCATATTCTTGGTGGTAGAGGTACTAGACTTGAGGAAATCAATATACCGGAAATTCGGTTCATAACCCTTGAGGATGTCCGGACCGGAGGCCGAGGCGCTCACATTGTCCCAGTTGTTCTCGATGTAGGACATACCGACCATCGCAAGGACATCGTGCTTACCAAAGGTACGAGCATAGTTGGCGAAGTTTTCCCACTGATAGTAGTAGCTCGTGTTCGCGCTGGCGCTCAGGCTGTAGTTATCGGCCTTGATGGTAGCGGTGGAGAAGTACGGCTCGGTGTAGCTGTGGGAAGTGCTCTGGGCGATGCGATAACCAAAGCGGGAAGTGAAGGTGAAGCCCTTGAACGGCATGAAGTTCAGATAGGCAACACCACGGATGGAGAAGCCTCCGCTCTGGGAATCGGTGGCGTCACGCTGGACATAAGGATGACCGGACTGGGTTTCACCGATTAGCGGAACGGTCCAGTAGAGGCCGGTCTCGGGATCCACGAGAAGCTTCTTGCCGGCGGCAAGGGCGTTCTTCTGGCCGGCGGTGAGCTTGCTTTCATCGCCACGGATGGGGAACAGCGGGGAAGAGGTGATGGCGGAAAGGAGAGCGGAGCCGTTATCGTTGGCTTCGGAAACGGACTGAGTGCTCCACTTTTCGATGGAATTGTTGGTACCAACAACGAGCCAGTCCTTAATCTTATAGTCGGCATTCACCTGGAAGGTAAGACGGTCGTAAACGTCCTTGTCGCCACGGAAGATACCGTTGTTGTGGACGTTGTTGAGGGAAACGAAGAAGTTGCCACGATCGTTACCGCCCTGGAAACCTACCGTGTGACGGTTGCTCCAGGTGGGAACAAACAGGTCGGCGCCCCAGTCCACATCGGTGACTCCGTCATAAATGGCGTCGGCTCCTCTTACGTCTTTCTCGCTCAGGAAGCCCTGGGCCAGACCGAAATCAATGTAATCGGCCGCGCGCATAATGTCGAGCTTGCGGGACAGGGAGGAGAGCTGGAACTGGTTGTTGTAGAACACCTTTCCTTCGCCCTTCTTACCGGTCTTGGTGGTGATGAGCACAACACCGTTACCGGCCTCGGCACCATAAATGGCAGCGGAAGCAGCATCCTTCAGGATTTCCATGGACTCAATCATTTCCGGATCCAGATACTGGATGTTGTCCACCTTCAGACCATCCACAATCAGGAGCGGTCCGATGTTACCGGAGTTGGAGGAGTAACCACGGACGCGGATTTGAGCGGCCTTACCGGGAGCACCGGATGCCTGAATAACCTGAACACCGGCGGCCTTACCCTGGAGGGCTGCGGCGGCGTCGGAGGTGGAGCGGTTCTGGAGATCTTCACCGCGGACCGAGGCTACGGAACCGGTGAGGTCGCTCTTCTTCTGCACGCCGTAACCGATAACCACCGTCTCCTCAAGGAATTCGGCATCCTCCTGGAGAACGAAGTTGAATACGGACTGGTTCCCTACCGCAACGGTCTGATCGGCATAGCCGATGCAGGAAACGTTGATGCTGGAACCAGCGGGAACGTTGAGGCGGAAGGTACCGTCGGTATCGGTTACAGCACCGATAGAGGCGTTACCTACCACAACCACAGCGGCTCCTACTACAGGAGCGCCGCTAGCGTCAACAACGGTTCCGCTGATGGCGCGGTTCTGGGCGTAGGCAATGCCAGAGCCCAGCAGGCTGCCTGCAATAATCATTGCGACAGCTGCCACTTTTGCGAAAAATTGCTTTGTCATAAGCTAAAAGTGAGTTGGTTAATAATTAGGTAGTATAAAAAAAGTGTTAAAACGTTTTTTTCGCGTCTCGGCAAAGATAGCCGTATATATATATAGGAACTATCATTTTTTGGTCGAAACTGCAAAGAAATAGTTCAATTTTGGAAAGAAAACGTTGAGTTGAACGATTTTTTTTATTGTATGACTAATTTTTAAGATAATTTTTTGCTAACTTGCGGTCAAAATAAAACTACTATGAAAAAATGCCTGGTTGCGGCCTGTTTGGGGGTTTTATTCGCCTTTTCCTTGCCGGCTGCCAACTCTTACCGCTTTCAGCGATATAGTACGGATAACGGACTCCCGGACTGCTCGGTGCGGGGTATAGGCCAAGACAGCCATGGCCTTATGTGGTTCTGTACCCGTGACGGACTGTGCATGTACGACGCCCATCACTTCAAGCTGCTGGAAGCCCCGTCCTGTCCCATCCTGGGAGGCCTTTCCCTGGCTGTGCAGGAGGACGGTGAGGGGCGCCTGTGGTTTGTTACCTGCAAGGGCGTAGGCTATTATCATCTGGAAACGGGAGAAATCCATACCATTATCCAGTTTGGAGACAATCCTGTGATTGCTGCCAGGCTGGCCGTAGACCGTTTCGGCCAGGTTTGGGTTGCCGCCGGCAACGTTTACCGCTGGCGTCCTTCGGATGGCTCTGTTGTGCGTTATGGCAGTACCGATTCTTTCCAGTCAGAGGTAATTACGGTAGATAACGACGGCCAGGTGTGGATGCTTTCCACGGACGGCTTCCTTTATCGGCACAACGTGTCCATGAATTCCTTCGACCTGGTGTGGGCACCGGAAACACCCCTGCCGGGCGCCAGCGTGCGGGATCTTTATCCCTACGGCGATGTCCTGCTCTTTTCGGTCCGTCGCGGCATAGTGCTCTCTACGGATATCCATACCGGTAAAACGGAACAGTTCCTGAAGGTAAATACCGGCGAAATCAGAACCATCCTTCACCGGGAAGACGGTTCTTTCTGGCTGGGTACGGAAACTGGCATTCTGGTGCTGGAAGAGGACGGAGAGCAGAAGTGGCTGCTGTACGACAGGGCCGATGCCGCCTCCCTGTCGGGAGACGACGTGTGGTCCATGTTCCAGGACAACAGCGGAAACATCTGGACGGGCATGTTCTATACCGGCCTTAATCTGTTCCGGAACAACACCCGGTCCATGGCCCGTATCCTGGGGGAAAGCGACGGAGGCATAATCCGGGGCAACATGGTAAGGGCCCTGGCTACTGCGGGAGACCATCGCGTGCTGCTGGGAACGGAGGACGGTGGCATCACGCTGCTGGATCCCGTAACCCTGGAGGCCGAAGACCTTACCTCGCTGCTGGGCCCGGCTGCCCAGTATAATGTGCAGAACCTTTGCAACGTCTCGGGCACCCTCTGGGTGGCCACTTTCGGCAACGGCGTATACCGGCTGGATCTGGATTCCCGCCGGCAAACGGGACATTATCTGGACCGGGAGAGGGCTGTGGTGGTATATAAGACCACCGACGGCACCGTCTGGGCCGGAACTTCTACCGGTCTGTATACCTACAACCGGGAGACGGACAGCTTTGAATACCAGAAGGAACTGGGCCCCGAATTCATTCACGCCATGTTCCAGGACAGCCGCGGCAAACTGTGGGTGGGTACCTACGGAAAAGGCCTGTGGCTGTACAACAACGGTACCTTCCACCGTATCGGACTGGACGAAAAGGGCCGCGGGCTCACCTCCAATTATATTACCGACATTACCGAAGACCGGGATCACCGGCTTTGGGTAAGTACGGAAGGCGGCGGCGTTTGCTACGCTCCGGTCCGGGAAACGGACGGCGCGTTCACTTTCAGCAACATGTCGCGCAAGGACGGCCTCACCACCAACATCGTCTGCGCCGTCCAGCAGGATGTAAACGGAACACTGTGGATGTCCACTTCCCACGGCCTGGTAAAGATAAACCAGGACCTGAGCGGCGTGGCCGATATTTACCTGGAATCCACGTCCGGTATCGGCAATCAGTATGCCTACGGCTCCACCCTGTCGATGGAGGGCGGCAGCCTTTTCTTCGGCACCAATTCGGGCATGTTCTTTTTTGCCCCCGTTACGGTAGGTACCCGTGAGATGCCCGAGGTATGCATTACCGATATTCTGGGAGAAGGTCCCGACGGATCGGTTTCCATTTCGGAAGAGGGCCGGTCGGCACTGGGTTCCAGTTATATCCAGGTAAGGCAGAAGGATTTCTCCGGTTTTACCGTCCGCTTCTCCATGCCGTACTACAGTTCGGCCCGTTCCATCAACTTCAGGACGGAACTGTCGGGTCCGCGTTTCAATTTCCAGGACTTTTCGCAGGACGGCGAGGTTACGTTTGCCCGTCTCCCTGCCGGCAAGTACCAGTTCCAGGCCTTTGCCGTGATGGCGGGCTCACCGGCCTCCCGTGTGCTTACCATAGAGATTATTCCGCCCATCTATCGCTCCAGGCCGGCGTTCGTGGTTTATACGATCCTGCTTCTGGGTGCATTGCTGGCTTTCCTCCGTTCTCGGGACCGCCGCCGCAAGTCGGAGATGGAGAAGCAGGTGGTGCAGATGGAGAGTGACAAGCAGAAGGAAGTCTTCGATGCCAAAATCCAGTTCTTTACCAATATTACGCACGAAATCCGTACGCCGCTTACCCTTATCAAGCTGCCGCTGGACAAGATTGTGGCCAAGGGAGACGTTCCGGCCGAAACCAGGGAGGAACTGCTTACCATGCAGGCTAACACCAACCGCCTGCTCACGCTGGTGAACCAGCTGCTGGATATGCGCAAGATGGAGAAGTACGAGCTTAAGCCCAACTTTGTAACATTGGATCTCACGTCGCTGGTATCCGAGGTGTGCTCCTGGTTCTACCAGGTGGCTGAAGACCAGCATATCCATATCGAGAGTACCCTGCCCGGTAAACCCGTGCTGGTGCAGTGCGCCCGGGATATGATAGAGAAAATCCTGAACAATCTCCTGTCCAACGCCTGCAAGTACGGCTCCGGCCAGGTGCGGGTGATGATGGTGGTATCGGCCGATGGCGAAATCGTAAAAGTACGCGTGGACAGTAACGGTCCCCGTATTCCGGAACGGGACGCCGAACGTATCTTCGATACCTTCTATCAGACTTCCGACGCCCAGCAGCGGCAGAAGCAGGGAACCGGCCTGGGCCTTCCGTTCGCCCGTTCGCTGGCTGCCCTCCACCATGGCCGCCTGTACCTGGACACCTGGGTGCCGGAATGGAATTCCTTTGTACTGGAACTGCCTGTGCACCAGCCTAATGCCGTTGCCCTGCCCGCCTCGGAGCCTGTGGAGGAAGGAGAGGTTATAGCGGAGGAGACGGAAGAAACCGCCATGGAGAATAATCATCGGCACGTAATCCTTATTGCCGACGATTCGCCCGACATGCGCGGCTATCTGGCCAAGGAACTGTCGGAGAACTATAATGTGGTGGTGGCCCCCAACGGCCAGGATGCCCTGGAAATCCTGCACAACCAGCGGGTAGATCTGGTGGTGTCGGACATCATGATGCCCATCATGGACGGCTGCACCCTGTGCAACAACATCAAGACGGACACGGAGTTAAGCCACATCCCGGTCATTCTCCTCACCGCCGCCGTGGGCATGGAAACCCGCATAGAAACCCTGGAGGCCGGTGCCGACGGCTATATTGAGAAGCCGTTTGCCTTCGAGCTCCTGCAGGCTACCATAGACAACCTGTTCCGCAACCGCGAAATTGCCAACCAGCAGTTTGTCCATTCGCCGCTGGCCCACTTCAGCAGTGTGGTTACGGGCGACCTGGACCATGAATTCATGGACCGCCTGCACGACGTAGTGATGCAGCACCTGAGCGAGCCGGACCTGAACATAGAAACGCTCACCCAGGAGCTGGGCACCAGCAAGTCCACCCTGTACCGCAAGGTGCGCGCCAACCTGGGCCTGAATATCAACGAGTACATACGCGTATGCCGGCTCAAAAAGGCTGCCGAAATGCTTTCCAGCCAGAAGTACCGCATCAACGAGGTGGCCTACCAGACCGGCTTCTCCAGCCCGTCGTACTTTGCCACCTGCTTCCAGAAGCAGTTCAACGTAGCCCCTTCCTACTTCCTGAAAAACCTGAAGTAGGAGTTTCGGAAAAGATAAAGAAGAGAGAGGCAGAAGGGAAGAAAGAGTATAGAGATATTAGAGAAAAGAAAGAGTCCCAGGGGGCTAAAAAGATTGCCGATGCCCCCTGGGACTCTTTCTTTTCTCTATAACGTTACTTACACTTTACGGCGGTTTCCTCAATGGGGAAAGCAGCCTTGTAGGCCTCCAGATAGCGGTTGAAGCCGGCGATGTCTTCCGGAGTGGGGGCAATGGACGTGCCGGTGTTGCCGGCGAATACAATCTTGTCCAGATAGTCCGGCAGGCTAAGTTTGCCGCCATTGTTCACCAGGTAGGAAGCCAGCAGGGCAATGCCCCAGGCACCGCCTTCCCCGGCCGTTTCCATTACGGAAATGGGGGAGTTGAGGGCGGCGGCCAGGAAGCGCTGGCCCACTACGGGCGTCTTGAACAGGCCGCCGTGACCGGTGATGCGGTCCACCTTCACATGCTCCTGGTTGAACAGCACGTCGTTGCCAATCTTCAGCACCGCAATGGCGCCGTACAGCTGTACGCGGAAGAAATTGGCCAGCGAGAAGTTGTCGTTGGCGCTGCGCACGAACAGCGGCCGGCCTTCGGCAAATCCCGTCACCGGCTCGCCGGAAACGTAGTTGAAGGCCACCAGTCCGCCGCAGTCCGGATCTCCCTCCAGTGCGTGCGAGAAGAGGAGGCTGTAGATGTTCTGGTTCTCGTCCACGGGGCCCAGCAGCTGCTGGAATTCCTTGAACAGCCTTACCCAGGCGTTAAGCTCCGAAGTGCAGTTGTTGCAGTGCACCATGGCCACCAGATTGCCGTCCGGCGTGGTAACCATGTCTATCATCTCGTTGGGCTTGGAGAGCTCTTTCTCCAGCACAATCATGGAGAAGGAAGAGGTGCCGGCCGATACATTGCCCGTGCGGGGCCTTACGGCGTTGGTGGCCACCATGCCGGTGCCGGCGTCGCCTTCCGGCGGGCACAGCGGAACGCCCGGCTGCAGATGGCCCGTGATGTCCAGCCGCTTGGCTCCCAGCTCCGTGAGCTTACCGGCGGGTTCGCCGGCGCTAAGGACCTTGGGCAGGATGTCCCCAAGCTTCCAGGGGAACTTCCGGGGAGCCACCAGGGCATCGAACTTCTCAATCATATCGGTCCGGTAGTTTCCGGTGGTGGGATCTATGGGTAGCATGCCGGAGGCATCGCCCACGCCCAGTACCTTCTCTCCGGTGAGTTTCCAGTGGATGTAGCCCGCCAGGGTGGTGAAATACGCAATCTGGGGCACATGCTCCTCCCCGTTCAGGATGGCCTGGTACAGGTGGGAAATGCTCCAGCGCAGCGGAATGTTGTAAACGAACAGCTTGGAAAGTTCCGCGGCGGCAGCGCCGGTATTGGTGTTGCGCCAGGTACGGAACGGCACCATCAGGCTGCCTTCCTTGTTAAAAGGCATGTAGCCGTGCATCATGGCGCTGATGCCGATGGAGGCCAGGTGCTCAATCTCTACGTCGTACTTCTCCTTTACATCGGCCCGGAGGTTGGAATAGCACTCCTGCAGGCCGAACCAGATGATTTCCTTGCTGTAGGTCCACAGGCCGTCCACCAGCTGGTTTTCCCACTCGTGGCTGCCTTGGGCGATGGGTACGTGGTCCTCGTCTATCAGCACCGCCTTGATGCGGGTGCTACCGAATTCGATACCCAGGACGGCTTTCCCGGATTCGATGGTTCTGCGCGGATCCATACTACTTGAGGGCTTTGTTCAGCATGAAGTAAATCTCGTTCATGCGCAGTTCCTTCTTGAACTCGGGGATGGTGGTTCCCTTGTTGATGTGCACGAACTCGATGCCGGCCATCTCGGCGAAGTCGTCCCAGTAGTCGGCCGTAATGTCGTAGCTGAAGGCGCTGTGGTGCGTGCCGCCGGCCAGGATCCAGGCACCGGCACCCACCTCAAACGTGGGCTGCGGTACCCACAGGGCCGATGCAACGGGCAGCTTGGGCATCGGCTTGGGCTCGATGCACTCTACGTCCTGGGCGATGAGGCGGAAACGGTTGCCCAGGTCCACCACGGTGGCCTTGATGCCGAAGCCGGTCTTGGAGGTGAACACCAGACGGGCGGTGGGCTGCTTGCGGATGCCGATGCCGAGGAAATGGACCTCGAGCTTGGGCTTGTCGACCGCAATCATCGGGCAGATCTCGAGCATGTGGCTCTGCAGGCAGGAGCTGCGGTCGCCGGCGAAGTTCAGGGTGTAGTCCTCCAGGAAGGAGCAGCCTTTGGGCAGGCCCTGGGACATTACCCAAAGCGTACGCTGCAGGCAGGCGGTCTTCCAGTCGCCCTCGGCGCCGAAGCCGATGCCTTCTTCCATCAGGCGCTGGCTGGCCAGTCCGGGGATCTGGTCGAATCCGCAGAAGTCGGGGGCGTCGATATCGGCGTCGCCCAGGTCGTCGAAGTTGGTGGTAAAGGCGGTGGCGCCTTCGTCCTTAAGCACGCGGCGGATGGCAATCTCGGCCTTGGCGCTGTTGCGCACCTTTTCCCAGTATACCTTTTCGCCGGTTTCGTCTATCTTAATGGTATAGAGCTTCTTGTACTCTTCCACCAGGGCATCGGTTTCGGCGTCGGTCACCTTCTTGAAGTACTCCATGAGGGAGCTCACGGGGTAGTAGTCCACGTGATAGCCCAGGCGCTGCTCGAACTCCACACGGTCGCCGTCGGTAACGGCCACGTTGTTCATGTTCATGCCGAACATGAGGCAGCGGACCTCCTTGGCATCGGCCTTGGCGGCGGCTACGCGGGCCCATACGGCAATCTGCTTCTGGGCGGCCTCGTCTTTCCAGTAGCCCACAACCACCTTGCGCGGAATGCGCATGCGGGTGCAGATGTGGCCGTACTCAATGTCGCCGTGCGCACTCTGGTTCAGGTTCATGAAGTCCATGTCAATCTTGTCCCAGGGGATTTCGGCGTTGTACTGGGTGTGGAAGTGCAGCAGGGGCTTCTCCAGGCTCTGCAGGCCCTTGATCCACATTTTAGCGGGGGAGAAGGTGTGCATCCAGGTGATAACACCCACGCACTTGGGCTCGTTGCTGGCGGCCTTCATCACGGCCTCCACTTCCTTGCTGCTGTTGGCAGTACCCTTATAAACAATCTTCACGGGAATGTTGCCGCTGGCATTGAGCCCGGCCACCATTTCCTTGGAATGTCCGTCCACGGCCACCACTGCGTCGCCGCCGTAAAGCAGCTGCGCACCGGTCACCCACCATAATTCGTAATTTTCAAATGCTTTCATATCAGTGTGTTAGTTAAAGATCATTATTATGCCTGAATCAGTGTATATACTCCTGAACCGTCGCTTCGCGACCCTCCCCAAAGGGGACCCCGCCTCTTACACGGCCGAGGGTGGCCATGGGTTCAGGAGTATATACACTGATTCTTATTTCTCATCTGTTTTCTCCTGCCCGTAATAGGCATTGGGGCCGTGTTTGCGGCTGTAGTGCTTTTCTATCAGGTGCTTGTTCATCGGGGGGACCGGATCGGCCAGATAGACGTCCTTCTTGGCACAGGTGTAGTTGTTGTGGATGGTGGAGGCTATGAAGGCCATTTTGGCCACCTGCTCCAGCACAACGGCGTTGTGTACTGCGTTATCGGCGTCGGTGCCCCAGGTGAAGGGGCCATGGTTCTTCACCAGCACGGCCGGCGTATCGTCCGGGTTCATATTCTTGAAGCGCTCCACAATTACGTTGCCCGTTTCCTTTTCGTACTCGTCAAATACTTCGTACTTCTTCATGTCGCGGGTGCAGGGGATGTCCTCGTGGAAATAGTCGGCATGGGTGGTGCCGATGTTGGGGATGTCCCGGCCGGTCTGGGCCCAGGCGGTGGCGTAGGTGGAATGGGTGTGCACTACGCCGCCGATGTTGGGAAACGCCTTATACAGAACCAGATGCGTGGGCGTGTCGGAGGAAGGCCTCAGCGTGCCTTCCACAATGTTTCCGTCCAGGTCCAGCACCACCATATCGGAGGGCTTCATGGTGTCGTAACTCACCCCGCTGGGCTTGATGACCACCAGGCCGCTGGCGCGGTCGATGGCCGATACATTGCCCCAGGTGAAGATGACCAGCCCGTGCTTTACCAGGTCCAGGTTGGCCTGGCAAACCTTAGCTTTCAGTTCTTCTAACATGGCCTACCAGAAGTAGATATAGAAAGCAACAGTGAAGGCCAGGATGATGCAGGTGTGCACAATGTCCCACTTGTTCCAGGAGGCGCGGGTAGCAGCCTTCTGTTCAGGCGTGGCAGTGCCGAAGCACAGGCCCTGCACCTGGGTATCGGCCGGCTTGGGCGTGCACAGGGTGATTACGATGGCAAAAACAATGCAGAACAGGAACATCCAAACGCAGAAGGCGTACACGTTGAGTTCGTTGAAGATGAAGGTGAACACATTGTGTGCTTCCGGGTTGATGATCATGGTAATGAGGCGGGTGAAGCCCAGCACCAGGCCCACGATGAGCGTCCACATACCGGCCTTGGGGGAAGTCTTCTTCCAGCTGATACCCAGCAGGAATACGGCGGCAATAGCCGGAGCCAGCAGGCTCTGCACGCTCTGGATGTAGTTGTACAGGCTCTTGCCCATGCGCTGGATCACAAAGATCCACAGCACACCCAGCACCACAACCACCACGGTGGCAATACGGCCCACGAGCACGAGTTTCTTCTCCTCGGTTTCCGGATGTTTGCGCTTGTAGATATCAATGGTATAGAGCATGGCCGAAGAGTTGTACAGCGAGGCCAGGGAGCTCATGAGGGCGGCCAGGATACCGCAGATTACCACACCCTTAAGACCTACCGGCAGCAGGGTATTCACCAGCATGGGGAAGGCAATATCCGGGTTGGAAACGGTTCCGTCGGCATTTACGCCCAGCGCAGCGGCCAGGGTTTGCCCAATCTGGGAATCCGGGGTTTTGGTGAGGGCGAAGGCAATCATGCCCGGGATGAGGAACAGGAACACGGGCAGAAGCTTGAGGTACGCGCCGAAGATGGTGCCGCGGCGGGCTTCCTTCTGGTCTTTACCGGAAAGCACACGCTGTACGATAAACTGGTCCGTGCACCAATACCAGAAGCCGATGATGGCGCTGCCGAAGAGGGCGCCGTACCACGGGAATTCCGGGTCTTTGCCGGAGCGCATGAGGTCTGTCATGGAGTCTCCCAGGTCGTTCACCGGCTGGGCGCTGCAGATGTCCATCATCGCATTCCAGCCGCCCAGTTCCCTGAGGCCCAGCCACAGGATTACCAGGGAGCCCACCAGGAGGATGGGCGTTTGCAGCACGGAGGTCTTGAGGACGGATTCCATACCGCCGATAACCGTATAGATGGCGGTGATGATCACAAGGGCCAGGGCTGCCACCCAGAAGTTGATACCCAGGAGGGTGTTGAGGGCCAGGCCGCCGGCCAGTACCGTAACGGACACCTTGGTGAGCACATAGCTGGCCAGGGACAGCCAGGTGAGGATGCCGCGGCTTTCCTTGTTGTAACGCTTCTCCAGGAATTCCGGCATGGTGTATACCATACTGCGCTCATAGAAAGGAACGAACACCCAGCCCAGGATGAGGATCATCCAGCCCTGGATTTCCCAGTGGGCCTGGGCCATGCCGGCCGATGCACCGGTACCGGCGAGGCCGATGAGGTGCTCCGATCCGATGTTGGAGGCAAAAATGGAGGCGCCGATGGCAATCCAGGTGGCCGTACGGCCGCTCAGGAAATAATCACCGGAGGTTTCTTTCTTTTTTCTGGAGACGTCCCAGCAGATCCAGATCATGGCCACAAAGAACAGGGCAATCACAATCCAGTCCCACGAGGCCAGGCTGATGCGGTTGAGGTCCGCAGCCGCTAAAAGGGGCAAAAGATTTGTTGACATAAAGTATTGGATTATTATTTAGGTTCCGTACATGGTATATCCCTACAAAGTTAGTCAATAAAAACGTTTAAACAATAAAATAATCCTTATCTTTGAAGGCACATACTAAAATAGCATTATGAAAAAATCCATCCTCCTTCTAGTGTCTTTGCTGCTGGTTTTACCGCTGGCAGCCCGTCAGGAAAGTGTTTCCGGCCCGGACGGGCGGCTCACTGTCACCGTCAACGACAACGGCGGCGTCCCCACCTATCAGATTACCTACGACGGCGTCACGCTGCTGGAGCCTTCACCCCTGGGGCTCAAGACGGATATCGGCAATTATATGGAGGGGATGGAACTCACTTCATCGGCCCAGAGTCCGGTGGAGGACACTTACAGCGTGCCCACCATCAAGGCTTCGGCCGTGCATTATAAGGCCAACAAGGGCGTCTTCACCTTTTCCAAAGGGGGGAAGTCCGTGATGGAGATTATCTTCCAGGTGAGCAACAATGACGTAGCCTTCCGCTACCAGGTGCTGTCCATCAACCGGGACACCAAGGTGGCCCGGGTATGGGAAGAGGCCACGGGATACGTTTTCCCGGAAGGCACCAGGGGCTTCCTGAGCACACAGATGGCCCCCATGGCGGGTTTTGCCCGCACCACCCCCAGTTATGAGACTCCCTACGTGGAATACGACAAACTGGGCGCCAACGGAGACGGCCACGGCTACGTTTTCCCGGCCCTGTTCCGGGTGGCCGATAAAGGCTGGGTGCTGGTAAGCGAGACCGGCGTGAACAGCAACTACTGCGGTTCCCGTCTGCTGGGAAAGGCCGACGGGAGTTACGTCATCGGCTATCCCATGGAGGAATCCTACAACGGCAACGGCACCGTGGCCCCCGGCATCACCGTTCCGGGTTTCACCCCCTGGCGCACGATTACCGTGGGTGCTACCCTCCAGCCCATCGCGGAAACTACCGTGGCCTGGGACGTGGTGGAGCCGCTCTATGAACCCTCCATCGCTTACGAAGGCTCCAAGGGCTCCTGGAGCTGGATCATCAAAGGAGATGCCTCCACTGTATATCCGGTGCAGTTGCAGTATATTGACTTTACCGCCGCCATGGGCTGGCAAACCGTACTGGTAGATGCCCTCTGGGATACACAGATCGGCCGGGAGAATATGGAAAAACTGGCCGCATACGCTAAGGAAAAGGGCGTACGGCTCTTCGTCTGGTACAACTCCAACGGCTATTGGAACGACGCTCCGCAGGGCCCCCGCGGCATCATGAACAACCTCATCGCCCGCCGCAAGGAAATGGCCTGGCTGCGGGATCTGGGCGTGAAAGGCATCAAGGTAGACTTCTTCGGTTCCGACAAGCAGGTAACCATGCAGCTTTACGAGGAAATCCTGGCCGATGCCAACGACTTCGGCCTGCAGTGCGTCTTCCACGGCTGCACCCTGCCGCGCGGCTGGGAGCGGATGTATCCCAATTTTGCATCGGCCGAGGCCGTGCTGGCCAGCGAGAACCTCAACTTCTCCCAGCACCGCTGCGACACGGAGGCCCAGCAGGCTTCCATGCACCCCTTCATCCGTAACACCGTGGCGGCCATGGACTTCGGCGGCAGCACGCTCAATAAGGTGTACAACGTGAACAACGACCTTTCCCGCCGCGGCTCCCGCCGTCGCACTTCGGACGTGTTCGCCCTGGCCACCGCCGTGCTCTTCCAGAGTCCCGTTCAGCACTTTGCCATGAGTCCGGAGAACCTCACGGACGCTCCCGCCTGGGCCGTGGACTTCATGAAGGCCGTGCCCACCCTGTGGGACGAGGTCCGTTTCCTGGACGGATATCCGGGCAAATACGCCATTCTGGCCCGCCGCAGCGGGGATAAGTGGTACGTAGCCGGCATCAACGCCCAGGCTGAAGCGCTGGAGCTGAAGCTGGACCTGTCCTTCCTGGGCGCATCGGCCGTTAGCTTGTATGCCGATGACGACGCCCTCCAGGGCTCCTGCACGCAGGCCAAGCTCAAAAAGGACGGCACCCTGAAGGTCCGCATCCCCTGCAACGGCGGCGTGGTAATCATGTAGTCTGATAATCAGCATGTTATGCTTTTCTCCCTGTGTCTGGAATCACAGGGAGAAAAACGTAAGCAATTGGATATGAAGAACTTAAATGGAATAGTTTTGGCCGTCGGACTGGCTGTCTGGGCTGCCGGGCTGTGCCTGGCGCAGCCATCGGCCTATGTGGATCCTTTTATCGGCACCTCCGGCATGGGGCATACCTTTCCGGGGGCCTGCGTGCCTTTCGGCGGGGTGCAGGTGAGCCCGGACACGGACACCATTCCGCACAGCGTGGCGGGGAAGTACCAGGCCGAGGTTTACTCGCTGTGCGCCGGCTATCGCTGGGAGGACCCTACCATCGTGGGCTTTTCGCACACGCACCTCAGCGGCACCGGACATTCAGACTTGGGCGATATCCTGCTGATGCCCACCGTGGGCCCATTGCAGCTGAATCCCGGCACGGCCGATGCGCCCGAAAAAGGCTTCCGGAGCCGATTTAGCCATGATGCCGAAACGGCTTCGCCCGGCTATTACGCCGTAACGCTGGAGGATTACGGCATCCGGGCCGAATTGTCCGCCACCGAACGCACCGCCATCCACCGCTACAGCTATCCCGAAGGCGAGCGTCACCTGATTGTGGACCTTTCCCATGGCATTTACAACTACGAGGGAAAAACGCTATGGGCCAGCGTGCGGATGGTGGGCGACAGCCTCCTCACCGGCTACCGCATCACCCAGGGCTGGGCCCGGGAACATTATACCTACTTTGCCATTCGCTTCTCCCGTCCGGTGAAGGAATATGGCTGCAAGGAAACGGTAAAACCGCCGTACAACGGCTTCTGGCGCAAGTTCGACATCGGCCACAACTTCCCGGAAATGGCCGGCAGGGGCCTCAGCTGCTGGTTTGATTTCGAGTGGGAGGAGATTCCCGGTCAGGCCGGGAATGACGGGGGCGCCGGAGTGCTTGTGGTGCAAGTGGCGCTGAGCGCTACATCCGTAGAGGGGGCGCTGCGGAACCTCCGGGCCGAGGAGGGGAACTTCGACGGCATCCGGGCATCGGCCGAAAACAGCTGGAACCGGGAACTGGGGAAGGTGCAGGCGCAGGGGACGGAGGACGAGCTCCGCATGCTGTATACCTCGCTCTACCACACCATGGTCAATCCGTCGCTGTACAACGACGTGGACGGATCCTACAGGGGCCTGGACGGCGGCATTCACCAGGCCGACGGCTGGGATAACTATACGGTTTTTTCCCTCTGGGACACCTACCGGGCCGAGCATCCGCTGCTGCTGTTGATGCATCCGGACCGGGCCCGCGACATGGTGCTTTCCATGCTGGCGCATCAGGAACAGAGCGCGCACGGCCTGTTGCCCATCTGGTCGCTCATGGCCAACGAAGGTTGGTGCATGAGCGGTTACCACGCCGTTTCCGTGCTGGCCGATGCCTTGCAGGCCGGGCTGGATATAGACGGACAGCGCGCACTGGACGCCATGGTGGCCACTTCCACCGTTCCGTACCTGGAGGGACTGGACCAGTATATGAAACTGGGCTACGTGCCGCTGGAAGCCTCTTCCTGCGGCGCTTCCACCACCTTGGAATATGCCTACGACGACTGGACCATCTATCGCACAGCCAAGGCGTTGGGGCAGGATGCCCTGGCCGCCGAGTACAAAAAGCGCGCCTTTAACTATGTGCTGCTGTACCCCTGTGACAGCCCCTTTGCCCAGGCCCGCTACGAGGATGGCCGATGGAAAAATCCCACCGACCCCCGGCAGACCTATGGCGAAGGTTTCATTGAGGGAAATTCCTACAATTTCTCTTTCCATGTGCCGCACGACGTGCAGGGGCTCATCGGCCTCATGGGTGGTGAAAAACGCGTCCTGAGCATCCTGGACACGCTTTTCTCCCAACCGCTGGATCCCAAGTATTACGAGGATAACGAGGACATTGAGGCTTCCTGCCTAATCGGCGGCTACGTTCACGGAAACGAGCCTTCGCACCACATTCCGTACCTCTTCCAGTGGACTTCCGAGCCCTGGCGCGGGGAATACTGGCTGCGCGAGATTATGGAGCGGATGTACAAGCCCGAACGCGAGGGCCTGGGCGGCAACGACGACTGCGGTCAGATGAGCGCCTGGTACGTGTTCTCGGCCATGGGTTTCTATCCCGTCTGCCCCGGCAGCGGTGAGTTCGTGCTGGGAGCGCCCTTCCTGCCGGAAATGACCCTGCAGCTGGAGAACGGTGCCACATTTACGGTGAAGGCCCCCAAGGTGAGTTCCCGCAACCGCTATGTGCGTTCCGTAAAGCTGAACGGCCGGAAGTACACCAAACGCTACATTACCCGCGAGGACATCCTTGGCGGCGGCGTGCTGGAGTTTGAGATGGGCGACAAGCCGGTGAAAAAACGCAGGCCGAATGCTTCCGACCTGCCGTATTCCTTGTCGGCGGGAATTTAAGCCTGCCAGCCGGCAATATCTTCCGGAGAGAAGTCGTAGGTGAGGGGACGGCCGTACACTTTTTCATAGCACCGTACCTTGGCTTCGTAATCGGCCTGGCAGAGGGCCAGGCTGTTTTCGCGGTCGGTTTTGGCGGGGTCCGGATACAGCGGATCCAGAATGTGCAGCACCATTTTTACGTCGCGGAAGCCCGGGGCTACCGTTCCCGGGAGGTCCTGCAGTTCCGTGAACAGCGGCACCACCGGCACACCGAACTGGCTGGCAAAGAGGAAGGCGCCGCGCTTTCCCGGCCGGGGCTTGCGGTAGTTGAACCACATTTCCTGCTCGGGATAAATAAGGATAAATCGGCCTCTATCAAGCGTTTCCTGCATTTGCTGGCGAAAAGCGCCGGCCATGTAGGAAGGTTCCGGAATTATAGGAATTACGTCGATGTTCCTTAGTACGAAGCCGTTGAGGCCCGGCATCACAAAGTTGGTGCCCTGGCTGATGGCCCACAGCCTGCCCCGCCCGGCCTGTCTGGTCAGTACACGGATTACGCCGTTGTCAAAGGGATTGAAATGGTTGGCGGTAAGGAAGGCCGGGCCTTTTAGGGCCTCCAGCTTCTCCATGCCCACAATCTCATTGATTCCGTTGTTGTAGCGACGGATCCAGCTGTCCACAATGGCCCGCGCCGCCAGGTTCTTGCACTTGAAACCCAGGGTATGGCGCTTTTGCACATACCCCAGGATGTTTTCCTTAAGGGCCGATGGCTCCCAGTCCGGGTCGAAAGGCTCGGTTTTGTCGTTGAAACGGCCTTCTTCGGCGGCCTGCCGGATATTCCGGATGGCCTCTTCGCGTCCGGGCGTAACTAAGAGCATAGACGCAGCTCCTTGCGGCTGGAGATGATGGATTTAAAGGAAACCGGGGCTTTGGTGAGTTCGGCGGCCATTTTGATGAGGCCGTCAATGCCGCCCTTATATCGTTCTACGGCTGCCGAATCCTCCAGGAAAGCCTGCTGGCGGCGGCGGATTACGGCGTAATAGCCGCTGCGGCGGGCATATTTCCAGAAAACGTCCTCGTAGGGAACCCACTCGTTGAGCCAAGGCTTGGCCGACAGGTTGAAGTGAATGATCTGCGGGTCCTCCAGGAAGGAAATCTTTTCCGAAGGCATGGCGTCCCAGCAGGGATCCAGATAATGGATGGAGTCCCAGCAGAGGGCGTTCAGGTAGTCCTGGTCGGGGGCAACGGTCTCCAGGGAATATTTGCCCAACCAGTCCAGGAAGCGGCCGGCCATGTCCACCTCACGCAGGCGGCGCATGTTCAGCAGCAGCACCCCGGAGTTCACATAGTTGCGGTGATCTACGCCCACATACTTATCTATGTACTGCATGAAGGGGGCAATATGCTGGATGGAATAGTCGGCGCAGGCGCCCACCAGGTTGTTGCCCAGCGGCTCTTCCCACAGGCGGGAGATGTCTCCGGGCACCACAATGTCGGAGTCCAGATAAATGCCTTTGTCGTACTGCGGGAACAGCACCGGAATAAACAGGCGGAAGTAAATGGTGAGCGAGGCAAAAGCGTCAAACTGGTGGTTGCGGAGCTTGCCGTCGGCGTCCAGGGCTTTGAGCTTCCCGCTCAGGGACACAAAGCGAATTTGGAAGTTTTCACAGTCGAAGACGCTCAGTTTGCGGCGGTTTTCGGCCGAAATGTCGTCGTTCAGTATATGGATACGATAGGTGTAACGCGGAGATGCGTTCTCCTTGATGGAATTCAAAGCTACGGCCAGATAAGGTGCATAAGCGTCGTTGACCGAAAAGAAAATAGGAATCGTTTGCATAGTTTCTGTTTTTTCTCGTTGCAAAGTTATGCAGGCCCGCCCGCATGGGAAAAGAAATGTCATTGGGACGAGTAAAAAGTGATGAAATAGCCATTTTAGGGATAAATCTGCCATTTTTGGGACGAATAAAAATAAATTCGTATATTTGTCCCACTAAAGTTGTGACCGATGAAAACCATCTCCCGCGTCTTTTACAGCATGCCCGCCAACTGCCTGTTCTTTGTGGTGGTACCCCTGTTCTACTTTTTGTTCGTGCTGGCGTACAACCCTTTTGGCATATCGGACTTCCTGGCGGTGGGCAAGGAGCACTTCACGCTCAACCTCATTTTAACCACTCTCATCCTGCTGGGTGTGATGACGCTTTCGCGCATGCTGCTGTTCATTCTCCGGCGTATTATAGACCTTAACTGGTCGCTGTATATTGTATGGTGCGTGGGGGAAGTGGTGTTTGCAGGACTCATGTTTTCCATCCTGCTGGGAGTGGGCTGGGCAGGCGTTCACCCCTATTTGTGGGTAATGACGCGCTGTATCCTGATACTGGCCGGCATTCTGGTTTTCCCTGATACTATCATTTCCATGGCCATCCAGTTGTATGTGCTTAACAAGCGCGCAAAGGGCCCGGTGGTGGACGAAAAAACGCTCATCCGTTTCCACGACGAGCAGAAGCGCCTCAAGCTCATCGTTTCATCGGAAGCCGTACTGTACATTGAGGCCGAGGAAAACTACGTGCACATAGTCCATCTGGACAACGGCCGGGTAAAGGATTTCACCCTGCGCTCGTCCATGCGTGCCCTGGAGGAAATGCTGTCCCGTCACGGGCTGGTGCGCTGCCACCGTTCCTACTTTATCAACGCGGCGCATGTAGATTTGGTGCGTAAAGACAACAACGGCTTCGCCCTGGCCCAGCTGGACTGGGACGGCCTCAAGCCAATACCCGTGTCCAAACGCTATTACGAGTCCGTTACGGCCCTGCTGTAGCCTTTAAACTCAATCGTATGTTCAATCGGTGGTCCGGATGTTCGGGCCGCCGATTTCTTTGGTTAGCCGCATCCCTTTTTTCGGAAAAAATGACTATATTTGAAAACTGAAAAACCGAAAATTTATATTCATTTAAACTAATAAACACAAAACCAATGTCTAAAACCAAAGGAAATGGCAATATCATAGCCATTATCACCATGATCTTCCTTTTTGGAATGATCGCTTTTGTTACCAATCTCGCTGCCCCCGTGGGTAACATCTGGAAAATGCAGCCTCAGATTGCAGGTTCCAACGCCCTGGGTATGATGGGTAACATGATGAACTTCCTGGCCTACCTGTTCATGGGTATCCCCGCCGGTAACATGCTCACCAAGTATGGTTACAAGAAAACGGCCCTCATCGCTATTGCCGTAGGTTTCGTGGGCGTATTCGTCCAGTTCCTCTCCGGTGTGGTGTCCAGCTTCCCCATGAACTTCATCACCTATCTGCTGGGTGCTTTCATTTCCGGTTTCTCCGTGTGCATGCTCAATACCGTGGTGAATCCCATGCTCACCCTGCTGGGCGGCGGTGGCAAGAAGGGTAACCAGTATGTACAGATCGGCGGCACCTTCAACTCCCTCATGGGCACCCTTACTCCCATGCTGGTGGGCGCCCTCATCGGCGCGCTGGTGGCCGGTAAGACGGTAATCAGCGACGTGAACCCTGTGCTGTTCATTGCCATGGGCATCTTTGCCGCTGCCTTCATCATCCTGTCCTTCATTAAAATTGAAGATCCGGAGCAGGTGGCCGATGCCGCCCATGCCGAAAGCCCCTGGAAATTCCGCCACTTCGTGTATGGCGTCATCGCCATCTTCGTGTATGTGGGCGTAGAGGTGGGTATCCCCGGCACGCTCAATTTCTATCTGGCCGATCCTGCCAACCCGGCCGGCATGCTGGATCCTTCCACCGCAGCCGCCATCGCCGGTTTCGTGGCCGGTACCTACTGGTTCCTTATGCTCATCGGCCGTTTCGTGTCCAGCGTCATTTCCGGTAAAGTCTCTTCCAAGGCCCAGCTGACGTTCTGCTCGGCCGTTGCCTTAATCCTGGTTCTGGTGGCCATCTTCGCCCCGGCTGCCAATAAGGTGAACATGCCCGCTTTCACCGGCTCCAGCTTCGAAATGGTGAACGTTCCGCTCTCCGCCCTGCTGCTGGTTCTGTGCGGCCTGTGCACCTCCGTCATGTGGGGCGCCATCTTCAACCTGGCCGTGGAAGGCCTGGGCAGCGCCACCAACAAGGCTTCCGGCCTGTTCATGACCATGGTAGTGGGCGGCGGTATCCTCCCGCTGGTTCAGAATTATGTGGCCGACCAGACCACCTACATGGTCAGCTACATTGTTCCGGCCCTGGGCCTTGCCTACATCCTCTTCTTCGCCCTCATCGGCTCCAAAGTTGTTAAAAAGTAATTGGTATATATGGCACAAGATTTAGTTATTGGCATTGACGTTGGTGGGCAGACCACCAAATGCGGCGTTGTAGACGCCCGTGGCTCCGTTCTGGCCCAAACCGTTATCCGTACGGATACCTACGATGTAGTAGAACCTTATATCGCCGAACTGGCAGAGGCCCTCAACCGCATTGTGGCCGAGGCCAAAGGGGAAGGCCGCATCCGCGGCATCGGCGTAGGCGCCCCCAACGGCAACTTCTACACCGGCACCATCGAAAGCGCCCCCAACCTCAAGTGGGGTCACAACAGAGTGGAATTCGCCAAGCTCCTCAGCGAGCAGATGAACGGCATTCCCGTGTCGCTCACCAACGACGCCAACGCTGCTGCCGTGGGTGAAATGACATACGGTGCCGCCCGTGGTATGAAGAATTTCATCATGATTACCCTGGGCACCGGCGTGGGTTCCGGCATTGTCATTAACGGAGAGGTGGTTTATGGTCACGACGGCTTTGCCGGCGAACTGGGCCACACCTGCGCCGTGCGCAACAACGGCCGCGCCTGCGGTTGCGGAAAGACCGGCTGTCTGGAAGCTTACTGCTCGGCCACCGGCGTAGCCCGCACCGCCCGCGAATGGCTGGAAATGACCGACGAACCTTCCGTCCTCCGCAGCCTGGAGAATATTTCCTCCAAGGATGTGTACGAGGCTGCCAAGGACGGCGACAAGCTGGCCCTCAAGATCTTCGAATACACCGGTAAGATCCTGGGACAGAAGTTTGCCGATTTCATCGAGTTCAGCGCTCCGGAGGCCATTGTGCTGTTCGGCGGCCTGGCCCGTGCCAAGGAATTCCTCACAGAACCCATCCAGAAGTCCATGGACGCCAATGTGCTTCCTTTGTGGCGCGGAAAGGTAAAGCTGGTGTATTCCCAGCTAAAGGAATCCGACGCCGCCATTCTGGGTGCTTCCGCCCTGGCCTGGGAGCTGTAAATAACAGTCTCATAAGGATTAATTGGGGTGTGCTTTCGGGCGCACCCTAATTATTTTTTCTACTTTCGCGAAATTTTTTGTAAATTTGCAAGTTTCAAGTAGAAAATTATTAATAATCTTTATAAACGATCGTTATGAGCGAAATTAAGAAAAGAGTCTATCGCTTTGGCGGAAAGCACGCCGAGGGCGACGGCAAGATGAGAGAGTTGCTGGGTGGCAAGGGTGCCAACCTGGCGGAGATGAATCTCCTTGGAATGCCTGTACCTGCAGGTTTCACCATTACAACAGAATGCTGCACCGAGTATTATCGTCTCGGTGGCGGATATACCGCAGAGCTCAAGGCCGAGGTTGCAGCGGCCCTGGAAGCCACGGAAAAGATCATGGGCAAGAAGTTCGGTGACGAGAACGACCCGTTGCTGGTAAGCTGCCGCTCCGGCGCCCGCAGCTCCATGCCCGGCATGATGGACACCATCCTGAACATCGGCCTGTGCTCCAAGACCATCCCCGGTCTTATCAAGAAGACCAATAACCCCCGCTTCGTGTACGACGCATACCGCCGTCTCATCATGATGTATTCCGACGTTGTGATGGAGAAGGCCGAGGGCATTGAGCCCGCCGATGGCCAGGGCATCCGCCAGCAGCTGGACCGCATGATGGAGGAAGTGAAGAAGGCCAACGGTTACAAGAGCGATACCGAGCTCACCGCCGAGCAGCTGAAAGACCTGGCCGAGGCCTTCAAGGTGCGCATCAAAGAGGTTCTGGGCGTTGAATTCCCGGACGATGCCAAGGCTCAGCTTTGGGGTTCCATCGGCGGCGTGTTCAAGAGTTGGAACGGCAAGCGCGCTATCCGCTATCGCCAGATTGAGCATATTCCGGACGATTGGGGTACGGCTGTGAACGTGCAGTCCATGGTGTTCGGCAACATGGGTGACACCTCCGCCACCGGCGTTGCCTTCTCCCGCAACCCTGCCAACGGCGACAACAAGTTCTACGGCGAATGGCTCATCAATGCCCAGGGCGAAGACGTGGTGGCCGGTATCCGCACCCCGAACCCCCTGAACGAGGCAACCAAGAGCGAAAAGAACAAGAACCTGGCTTCCCTGGAAACCGCCATGCCGGAGGTTTACAAGGAGCTGGACGATATCCGCAAGCGCCTGGAAGACCACTTCAAGGACATGCAGGACATTGAATTCACCATCCAGGAAGGCAAGCTGTGGATGCTGCAGTGCCGTATCGGCAAGCGCACCGGCCTGGCCGCCCTGCAGATGGCCGTGGATATGGTGGAAGAAGGCCTCATCGACGAGAAAGAGGCTGTAATGCGCCTGGCTCCCGCCCAGCTGGACGAGGTGCTGCATCCCATCCTGGATCCTGCATCGGAGAAGAAAGCCGCCGTACTGGCACAGGGTCTGCCCGCTTCCCCGGGCGGTGCCGTAGGTCAGATCGTTTTCACCTCCGAAGACGCCATCAAGTTCAACCTGGCCGGCAAGAAGTGCATCCTGGTGCGTGAAGAGACTTCCCCGGAAGACATCGACGGCATGCACGCCTCTGTGGGTATCCTCACCGAACGTGGCGGTATGACTTCCCACGCCGCCCTGGTGGCCCGTGGCTGGGGCAAGTGCTGCATCGTAGGCTGCGACGCCCTCAAGATCAACTTCAAGGACAAGACCGTGTCCTTCGCCGGTATCAACAAAACCTTCAAGGAAGGCGACTTCCTTAGCCTGAACGGCGCCAAGGGTCTGGTGTACGAAGGTGCCATCGAAACCATGGACGCCTCCGAGAACCCGCTCTTCGCCAAGTTCATGGGCATGTGCGACAAGT
>CAMJKI010000011.1 GCA_946406355.1 uncultured Bacteroidales bacterium
GACCGTAGTTACGGGAAGCCATCAGCCTGGAGGTCTTGATGTCGGTGAGTTCGGCACCCAGCATGGCGGAAACGTTGTGCTTGCCGAAGCTGCGGTCGTACATGACCTGGAAGCGGCCGTACAGGCGGGAATTGTCGTTCACAAGCTCCACATACTCGGTCTGGTTACGCACCTGCATGGCCGAGGAGGTCTTGTCTGTCTCGTAGTCGTAGAGCTGGAAGTTCTTCACCAGGGTGTTCTGCTTGTTGGTGGAGTAGTCGTAAGCTCCGTTCAAGGAGAAACGCAGGCCCTTGAGCCAAGGAGCATTGTAGGTGAAGTCCACGGTATTGTTGAAGTTCTTGCTGTTGGTCTTGGTGTAACCGGAAAGGTCGGAATCCAGCAGCACGATCGGGTGCATCTGCTCGTTCACGTTGGAATAGTGGCTGGGATTGTCCCGGGTGGTGATGCCAATCCAGGGTTCGGTGGCCAGGATGTAATAGAAGATGTTCCATTCCTGGTCGAAGGAACCCATGCCCTTGTTGGTGCTCTGACGGATGGCCGAAGTATAGCGCATGGTCAGGTTCTTGGTGAGGTTCACGGAGATGTTGGCGTTCAGGTTGTAACGCTTGTAGCCGAAGGTGTCGCCCTTGAGGATGGGGTTATCGTCGGCATAGCCCACGCCAAAGTAGTAGTTGACGGTCTCCGTGCCGCCGCTCAGGGAAGCGTTGTACTGCTGGTTCACGGCCACCTTCTTGTAGCTCTCGTTGTACCAGTCGGTATAGATGGCATCGTGCACGTTGCCGTCCTTGTCGGTCCAGGTGGGGCTGCCGCTTTCGTAGGCTGCAATCTGGGCGTCCTGGAAGCGGTGGTCCATCTTGGCCACATCGGCCATCTGGTTGTCCCACTTCATGAAGGAAGTCCAGTTCTCCACCTTTCTGGGGATGTTGGGCTGGGCCAGGTTAACGGAAGCGGTGAAGCTCACGGAAGGTTTCTTCACCTGGCCTTTCTTGGTGGTGATGAGGATAACACCGTTCTCGGCGCCCAGACCATAAATGGTGGCGGAGGCGTCCTTCAGCACGGAGATGCTCTCGATGTCGTCCGGATTCAGTTCCTGGAGAACGGAAATATCGTTGTAAGATTCCAGCTGACGGGCGTTGTTGCTCCAGCTGCGGGTATTCTTGCGCTGGCGGGTAACGCTGCGCACTACGCCGTCCACGACAATCATGGGGTTGCCATAACCACGGATGCTGAGGTCAGAGTTGAACTGACCCGGCTTGCCGCTGTTCTGGGTGATCTGCAGACCGGGGATCTTGCCCTGGAGAGCGTCAACGCCGTTGGCCGTACGGGTGGCGGCGATGTCTTCGGAACGGATCTGGGAAATGGAACCGGTGAGGGATTCCCTTTTCTGCACACCGTAACCTACAACCACCGTTTCGTTCAGGAGTTCGGTATCTTCCACCAGAATCACATCCATCTTTTCGGAAGCCCGGAGTTTACGGGTTTCGAAACCGATGGAGGAAATTTCCAGCATGACTCCCTCCGGAACAGTGAGAGTGAAGTTACCGTCAATATCGGTGGCTGTACCCACGGTCGTTCCCGACTGGAGAATGGACGCACCAATAATAGGCTCCTTCTGCGCATCCGTGACCGTTCCGGTCACCGTGATGGTCTTTTGGGCGAACAGCATCGTCCCTCCCAGGACAAGTCCCAGGCCGAGCGCGACGAGTCGCTTGAGGATGAAATTGGTTCTCATAAATAGTTGGTTAGTAAAATATAAATTTAGGTAGTATGAAAATGTGCAATCATACCCGGACTACTTGAAAAGCAGCCGGGCGAAGGTGTTCAGGTACAGGCGCCAGTTTTTCCAAACGTGGGCGTCGTCGCTTACATATAAGGTATGCGGCATGTCGTTCTTGGTAAGGTGCTGGTCCAGTACCAGGGAGCCCTGGTAGGCCATGTTGTCTTCCTTTCCCACGCCAATCCAGTACAGCTTGTAGCCGGCTTTCTTGATGCCAAGCAGGTCGGCGTCCAGATGGTCGCTCTCCCGGATGCCGCAGCTGAGGGGGCAGATATAGTTGAACACGCCGGGGAAGAGGATGGTGGCCGATGTGGTGTGGCCGCCGCCCATGGACAGGCCCGCAATGGCGCGGCCGTCGGCCTTGGAGATGGTCCGGTACTCCTTGTCGATGAACGGGACGATCTCCTTCACGAGGCTGTTGACATAGGCGTTCTGCCACTTCGGGTCCTGACGGTCCATCTGGATGGTCTCGAGGCCGAGGGTGTTGGCGGCCTTCTGGTTCGGGTTGCCGTTCGGCATCACCACGATCATCGGCTTCGCGAGGCCTTTCTCGATGAGGTTGTCCAGAATCTGGGCGGCACGGCCCATGGAGGTCCAGGCTTCCTCGTCACCGCCGCCGCCGTGCAGCAGGTAAAGCACGGGATACTTGGCCTTGGGGTTCTTCTCGTAACCATAGGGGGTGTAAACCGTCATGCGGCGGGAGATGCCCAGCAGCTGGCTGTCGTACCAGCGATAGGTTACGGAACCGTGTCGGGTGGCCTCGTAATAGTTTTCGCTGCGCTCACCGGGGATGAAGAGCATGTTCAGGTAACGGGTGCCGTCCCGCTGCACTTTGTCGTTGAGCGGGTCGTTTACGGAAACGCCGTCCACGATGAAGTTGTATGTGTAGATTTCCGGTTCCGGGGCGTCTACGGTGATTTCCCATATGCCGCCTTCCCCTTTGAGCATGTCGATGGAATCGGTGAAGGGATTGGCCATCCAGTTGCCCGAGAGCTTGACCTGGGTGGCGTAGTTGGCACTGAGGCGGAAGGTCACTTTACCGTCCTTCACTTCGGGGGAGACGATGCGGGGACCGCGGCCGCCCATGGCGAAGTTGGTAAGTTCCTGTGCCGACAGGGTTGAAACTGCGAGGAGGACAGTTGCAAGGAGGGTGAAAAACTTCTTCATACAGGTCGATTGGGATTAGCGTTTAACTTTCTGGTTCGTGTTGCAAATATACGCGCATTCCCGCCCTTCGGACGTGCACGATGGATAGGATGTTGTTCCGTGCGTTCAAGTGTTCAACCAAATCGTTAAGGTGTTGTGCAGAATGTTTTTTTAAACTATTTTTGTAGCAGAAACAACCATCGACCTGTCAATGAAAAGACTATTATCGGCATGCAGCCTGCTCTTCCTGTGCCTGTGCCTGTGCGCACAGAGTACCCGGCTGCAGCCAGTCATGGATCATTTGTCCAATAATTCCGTCAACGCCCTTGTGCAAGACCGTGCGGGGCATCTGTGGATAGGAACCAGCCGGGGACTGAACCGCTTCAACGGATCGGCCTATAAACCTTATTATCATATGCAGGCCGACAGCCTCACGCTGTTTGACGACTATATTTCGGCCCTGGTGTACGACACCGGCGAGCGTCTGTGGGTGGGCACATCGTCCGGCATCGCTCTCCTGAGAAATGGTCATGTAGATCCGGAAGTTACCTGGGAAGTGGGACGCGTCTATTCCCTGGCATCCCTGGACGACCAGCATTTGCTGTGTTCCGTGCGCAACACCCTTTCCATTGTGGATAAAACCACGGGAGAGAACCGTCCGGTGTTCAGCGACGACCGTCTTACCTTCAATTCCTGCAAACTCACCGGCGGGGGGTATGTGTGGATAGACCACCTTACCCGTCCGGACATTACGGTGCTGGATCCGTCGTTCCGGATAGTGCGGGAGATATCCCGCCCCGGAGAGAATATCCGCGGCATCTGGGAGGCCTACGACCGCCACGTTTATGTGTGTACGGACAAAGGCCTGTTCAAATACCTGCCGGACGGAACGCCCGTGCAGCTGCCGGCCTTCCTGGAAGCGCTTACCAAAGGGGAGAACGTCCTTTTCTTCCAGCGTCGGCCCGATGCCGAAAATATGGTGCTGGGCATCCAGGGAAAAGGCATTTTTGCCGTGCGCCCGGAAGTGGCCCGCCACATTGTGGCGCAGGAAGATCTGGAAGACTGCAAAAGCTGCCTGGCGCTCCCTGCAGAGGAAAACATCTTTCTTAGCCATAACCGGCAGGGGCTGGACTGGCACTATCTTCCGGCCGACCGGGAAAGCATAGCCATTCCGGAGGAGCATCCGTCCGAAGCGCTGAACGAGTTCTACGAGAAGGATGCCGAGAGTCTGCTCATCCTTACCAATAAGGATATATATACCTACCAGCGTGCCCGCCGGGAAATGAAAAGGGTGCAGGCCGAGGGTATCAACGGCAACGACCAGCTTACCATTTCGCTGATGGATCAGCGGCGCCGTCTCTGGCTGGTTTACGGATTCGGGGAACTTCGCCGCTATGAATGGAAAGGGGACCGGCTGGTAATAGCTTTCCGCTATCCGGTCCAGTCTTCCGTTTCCATCTGGAGCAGCCCGGACGGCCGGGTTCACCTGCTGCAGGGCGACAAAATCCTTACCGTAGACCGGGACGACCATGTAACCAGCCTGCCGGCCAGCGCCCATCCTCCTTTCTGGTACAGCAGCCAAACCCGCAGCGGCCTTCCTTATTTTCTGGCCGATGATGGTATCTGGATCTCCCGGGACAATCTTATCCTCAGCCGGCTGGATATAGAGGTGGAAACACCTGTGAGTTTCTACGAAGACGTGGACGGAACCTACTGGATCGGCTCCAGCAGCAACGGTATCTTCCATTACAATCCGGATACAAAGGTGCTGGAGGCGGTTCCCTACGGCAACGAGCAAACCGACCGCTCCATCCGTTCCCTTACCGGCGACCCGTATGGCAACATCTGGGTGGCTTCCCGTACCGACGTTACCATGATCTCCAAGAAAGACGGCAGTGCGGTGTCGTACAAGTCCCTGCCGGGCCTGGATGGTGTCATGTCCACCAACAGTTCTCTGGTAGGTCAGGACCGGACGGTGTATTTCGGCAATATCCACCGGATCTTCTCTTTCCTGGCCGTGAATCCGGAGATGGAGCGGGATATCCCCCTGGAGATGGACGGTATTATAGTAAACGGATCTACCCTTGTAGCCGGCGTTCCGGAAGAATTGGTGCTAAGCCATAAGGAAACCCAGCTGGCCTTCTACTTCTCGGCCGTCAATTACGATACCAACTTCCGTCCGGTGTATCAGTACAAGCTGGAAGGATATGATGCCGAATGGAATGCCGCGGGAGACGGACGCCGTGTGGGTTATTCGGGTCTGCTCCCGGGCACTTACACTTTCCGTGTGCGCGTTCAGCGTCCGGACGGTAAGTGGAGTGCCGACGAATTGATGCAGCGGGTGCGAATCCGGCCTTCCCCCTGGGTTTCCTGGCCCATGCTGTTGCTGTATTCACTGCTGGCTCTCATATCCGTTGTTACGAGTCTTTATCTTTATGTCCGTTCCAAGTTGGACCGTGAGCGCCTGGACCTCACTGCCCAGGAAAAGCTGCTGGTAGAGCAGATGAGCCAGGAACGGACCACCTTCTTTACCAACGTTTCCCATGAGTTCCGTACTCCGCTGGCCCTTATTTATGGCCCGGTGAAGGAACTGGCCCGTTCCACCACCCTGGACGAGAAAGACCGCCGCCTGGTGGGTGTGGTGGAACGCAATTCGGAGCGCATGATCCGGCTCACAGACCAGCTGCTGCAGTTCAACCAGTCGGCCGTGAACCGCGACGAACTGTCGGTGGAGCGTACCGACCTGGCGGCCGTGCTGCGCAAGATGCTGGAGAATTTCGAATACATGTTCCGTCAGAAGAACCTGGCCGTGCATCTGGACGCGCCCGCCATGCTGGATGCGTACTGCGACCGTGAAAAGGTGGAACGGATTGTGTTCAACCTGGTGAGCAATGCCGTAAAATATACCCCGGAACGCGGCCGGATAGAGGTTTCCCTCACTACCGATGGCCAGAATGCCTCCATCAGCGTGGCCGATACGGGTATCGGTATCACCCCGGAGAAGATGTCCCGCATCTTCAACCGCTACGAGCGTCTGGGCGAAAAAGTGGGCGATACCCTTCCTTCCGGCTTTGGCATCGGCCTCAACTATGCCCGGCATCTGGCCGAAGTGCACAAAGGCAGCCTTTCCGTGCGCGGCAACGACCCTATCGGCACCATCTTCACCTTTACTTTCCCCTTCTGCAAGGAAGCCTATTCGGCGGAAGCCATCTGGGAAGAAAACGCTGCGGAGAAGGAGACGGAAGTGGAGGAGACGGGCGCCGTACTGCCCGAGGGACCGGCCGAGGTGAATGTGCTGGTAGTGGAAGACAATGCCGACATGCGGGAATACATCCGCTCCTTCCTGGCCCCGTTCTACAACGTGATGACGGCCGAGGACGGCGAACAGGCCTGGAAGTGCATCCGGATATCGGCCCCGGACCTGATTGTGAGCGACGTCATGATGCCCTACAAGGATGGTTATACCCTTTGCAAGGAAATCAAGAACGACCCTGAATTCTGCCACCTCCCGGTGCTGCTTCTCACGGCAAAGGCCGATATGGAAAACCATATTCACGGCCTGGAACTGGGCGCCGACGCCTATATCGGCAAGCCCTTCGATCCGCAGTTCCTGCTGGCCTCCGTGGCCAATCTGCTGGAAAACCGCCGGCGGATGCAGCAGGAACTGAGCGAAAAGCCGTCGGCCGTGGAAAACATGCACATGAACACCCACGACAAGCTGTTCATGGAGAAGCTGTACGCCCTGGTGGATCAGCATCTGGGCGAGGAAGACTTCAACGTCACCACCATGGCCCTGGAACTGGGCATGAGCCGTACCAGCCTCTTCTCCAAGCTGAAGGCGCTGCTGGGCCAGAGTCCCCAGAACTTCCTGATGGGCTATCGCCTGAACCGTGCCCTGGAGCTGTTGAAAGAAGGCGAGCTGAACGTGAGCGAAGTGGCCTACAAGGTGGGCTTCTCCACCCTCACCGGCTTCTCCCGCTCGTTCAAGAACAAGTTCGGCGTTCCCCCCAGCTCCGTCTAATAGTTCATTAGAGAATAACAGAAGAAAGAGGAGATATATTTTTCCGGGGGCATCGGCAATTTTATTGCCCCCGGAAAAATATATCTCCTCTTCTTTATTCAGGGTTTAATTGGCTACCGGACGAATCAGCAGGCGGAAGGTGCGGGGCTGGGCGGGGAGGAGGTACTGCTCCAGCGGCCATGAACCCCAGGAATTGATACCGCCTACGCCCATCTGGGCCAGGTCGGCGTGCACGTAGGTGGTGCCGCGGCTGCGGTCGTTCTCGTGCGCCTTGGCCTTCAGCTCCAACGAATGTACGTGGGTATCAAGCTCTTCCAGCGAGAAGGGGAGGGCCGATGCGCTGAAGCGGACGTCGGAGGCCAGTTCCAGGCCGAAGCCGTCGGGCGCCAGCACGCGGAAACACCTTAAGCCGGTATGGGTGCCGGATTCCTGGCTTCTCGCATAGCCATAATGGTACTGATCGGTTACTTTCTGCCGATAATGACCCAGCAGGGCGCTGCTGCAGCGGTCGGAATAGTTCTCCCAAGGGCCCAGGCCGAAGAAATCCACTTCCTGGAACAGGCCGTCCATGGCAAAGCGCAGACCGAAACGGGGCAGTTGCGGCAAGCCCTCCAGTTCGCCGTCCATCTTCTGGGTAATGAGGATGCTGCCGTCGCCTCCCAGGCGGTATTCCAGCTGTACGCCGGCCTTTCCGCCGATGGGCTCAAATGCTACCAGCACCACCTGTTCCAGCCCCTCGGCAAAGGAGTTGATCTGCTTCACTTTTATTTCCGGATTCCGCCAGAAAGCCAGGCGGCTGTTGATGCGGGCGCCCAGGTCGTTTTCTACCATGGCGCGGTCGAAGCAGGGTTTCAGGGGCTCCTTCAGGTATTCCTTCCCGTTCACCTGATAGCTGGTGAGGAAGCCGCTGTCCGGGTCCACAACAGCCTTCCAGGTGGCTGTCCGGCTTCCCAGCGTGCCCTTATAGGCAAAGTTGCCGGAGAAGCTGGTGCCTTCGGCCTTTGCCAGGGATTCGCTGCGCCAGTTAAGGGCGCAATCCTGATCCCGGAGAACCAGCTGGTCGTAGGCGGCCTCAAAGCCTGCGGGCAGGAGGGGTTCGGCCTCTTTGAGCCTGTAGTGAACGGTGAGAGTAAGAACTTGGGCATCAGGTAGTTCGCCAATTCCCAGATTGATAGTGCGGCTGGCTTCGGCGGGAACGTCCAGGTCCCATACCATGCCGCTGCGCACCGGCTTTCCGCAGGCTTCCAGCTCCCACTGCAGGTAATAGTTCCGGAGGCTCTTGAAGAAGTTCTCGTTGGTGATTACCACCTCCCCGGGACGGCTGCCCGCGGTGGTAAGGATGTTCCGGTACTGATAGCGGACCTCATAGGCATGCGGATGCAGGCTGCGGTCGGCCGCAATGACGCCGTTGCAGTTGAAGGAGGCGTCGGAAGGGTCGTAGTCGTTGAAGTCTCCGCCAAATACGAAGAGATGGTCCGTACCCTCCAGATTGGAAGGCCAGCGCAGGGCCTGGTCTACAAAGTCCCAGATGAAGCCACCCTGGTAGGCCGGGTACTTGCGCACCAGGTCCCAATACTCCTTGAAGTTACCCATGGAGTTGCCCATGGCATGGGCATATTCGCACTGGATGAGCGGTTTGTTGGGGTTCTGCAGGTATTTCTCGCAGTCGTCCGGGCTCATGTACATGGGGCAGCAGATATCGGTATTGCGGTCCGAATCGCCATGCCAGCCGATGAGCGCCCGCTCGTACTGAACGGGACGGGTGGGGTCGTAGGCCTTGATCCAGTCGTAGCAGTCGTAGAAGTTCTGTCCGTTGCCGGCCTCGTTGCCCAGGCTCCAGACAATAACGCTGGGGTGGTTGTAGTCCCGCTGCACCATGCGCTGGTCGCGGATCAGGTGGGCATCGTGGAACAGGGGGTTCTGGGCCAGGGTAACGCCGTCCCGGTAACCCATGCCGTGGCTCTCAATGTCGCCTTCGTCCACTACGTACAGGCCGTACTGGTCGCAGAGGGCCAGCCAGCGCGGGTCGTCGGGGTAGTGGCAGGTGCGTACGGCATTCATATTCAGTTCCTTCATAATCCGGATATCCCGGATCATATCGGCCTCGGAAACGTTGTAGCCCTTGTAGGGGTCCAGTTCGTGGCGGTCGGCACCCTTTATCAGGATGGCCTTCCCGTTCACTTTCAGCTGGGCGTCCTCAATGGTAACGGTGCGGAAGCCGAAGGGGATGGCGGTGCTTTCCACCACATTTCCCTTCTTGTCCAGGGCCTTCACCGTAAGGGTGTGGAGGTTGGGTTCCTCGGCGCTCCAGAGCTTCAGGCCGGGGTGGTCAATTTTGCCGGACCACTTGATCTGCCCTTTTTTAGGGGTGGCCGATACGGTGCGGATGGTTTTTCCGTCGGCATCCACCACGGCAAAGTCCACGCGGGCGATGCCCTTGGTCACTTCGGCCGACAGGTCCAGCACGCCGTTCATGGCGCCGGCCACATGCACGTCTTCCAGGCGTTCCTTTTCCCGGGAGTAAAGCTCCACGCCGCGGGAAATGCCGGCAAAGCGCCAGAAATCCTGGTCTTCCAGCCAGGTGCCGTCGCACCAGCGGAAGATTTCCAGGGCAATGAGGTTCTGCCCTTCTTTCACGTATTTGGTAATGTCGAAGCGGGCTTCCAGCTTGCTGTCCTGGCTATAACCCACCATCTTGCCGTTTACCCATACCCGCACATTAGAGGTGGCCGATCCTATGTTCAGACAAATCTGTTTGCCAATCCATGCCTTGTCGATGGTAACGGTGCGGCGGTACTGGCCCACATAATTGTGCTCCGAGGGAACCAGAGGCGGGTTGTTCTGGAAATGGCCCGACCAGGGGTAGCCGCTGTTCACATACATAGGGTCGCACCAGCCTTCCAGGTCCCAGAGGCCGGGAACGGGGATGCTGTCCCAGGCGCTGTCGTCCAGGGCGGGATTCTCGAAGCCCTGCAGGCGGCTTTCCGGGTTCTGGTAGAAGCGGAACTTCCACAATCCGTTCAGGCTCTGGTTTTGCTGCTGGTCTGTGACAAAGGTGGCCCGCATGGGCAAACGGTTGATTTCGAATACAGAAGGATTCTGCCAGTCTTCCGTTTTACCGGCCCCGGCGGCCGAAATGGCCAGGCAGAGCCCGGCAAAGAAAAGGGTGAGTTTACGCATAGTTGCAATGTGGTTATACCGCAAAGATAAGTATAAATAATAAAAAAATGACTATCTTTGCATAATATGGGAAAAAGGGCAACTATAGTAGTAATAGCAGTGCTGGCGGTTATGCTGGCAGGGATAGCTTTTGCAGTGAGCCGGCTTTACAGCGGCCCCTCGGCAGAGTCGCCCCGTAAGGCCGAAAACAACGTTGCCTGGAGCGTGCTCAATGCCGTTCCGGCCGACGCCGTGCTGGTAACGGTTTTCGACGGTTCCAAGGCCGCCGCCCGCGTTCTGGCCGATTCAACCGGTCTGGTGCAGGCCCTCCTTTGCCCCGGCAACCCTTCCCTCATGAACTATCTTCGCAGCACGGACCGCTGCAAGATGGCCGTTTCGCTGCACAACAGCGGCTCACTGGTGCCGCTGGTGGTTACGGAAATGCGTCAGCTGGATTCGGCCTCCATGGCTCCCGTGCTGGCTGCGGCGGAAAAAGCCGGGCTCAAGACGGCCGTCAGCGGGGGATTCCTGCTGGCTTCCCGTTCGGAAACCTTCCTGAATGCATCGGCCCGTCACCTGGAAGAAGGCCTTTCGGTGCTGGCAACGGATAAGTTGCAGGATTTGGTAGCCGTTTCCTCCGGCCCCGTTTCCTTTTTCTTCTCCCATGCGCACGCCGCCAAAATCCTGCAGGTGTACAGCCCTGCCAAGATGCGCCGCAACGCTTCTTTCGTGAAGGACCTCACCGCCTGGAGCTCCCTGGTGGTGCAGGAATCGGATCAGGACCACATTCTCCTGAAGGGAAGCGCCCTGCCCGGAGAAGCTCCTGCCAGCTGGCTCGCCGCCTTTGAAGGCCTGCCCGTCCAGGAAGCCGCTTTCCCGGAGGTGCTGCCCTATTTTACCGCCAGGGCTTTCTCCCTGCCGGTGGCCGATGCCGAGTCGTTCCTGGCCTCGCTTCGCCGCTACGAAGACGGCAACGGCCGTATCACCCGCTATAACAATACGCTCAAGTCCCGTTCCGGCCGGCCCCTGTCGCCGGAAGAATGGTTCCGGAGCCTCCAGCCCAAAGAGGTGGTAAAGGCTTCCTTCACGGCCGATGACGGTGCTTCGCACGAGGTTGTGCTGGTGCGCTCGGCCAAAGACCAGAAGCTGGGACAGCAGGCCTCCAATGCCTACAAAGGCTATATCCACGCCGTGCTGGGCGACGCTTTTTCCGTTGTGGATACTTCCTGCGCTTCGGTGGGTTCCCGCTGGAGCGTTTTCGGCGATGGCCCGGCCGTGGCGTCTTTCGCCCAAAAGCCTTTCCTGGAATATACCCTCAAGGACCGTCTTTCAGACGCATCGGTCTCCGTCCCGTCCGGGGTGGTGGCTTACAATTCTTTCTCGGAGAACCCGGAAATGGCTGGCGAACTCTTCTCCGGAGAGCTTTCAGAAAAACTGCAGGCCTTTGTACGGGGTTCCGGTTATGCGCCGGCTTTCGTGGGCCTGGATCTGTCGGGAGAATATCCCGGCTACCGCATCCGCCTGGACAAACGGGCCCTCAAGGGCACCAAGGTGCAGGTGCTTGAGCGGGATACCACAGTGGTGGTACCCACGGGTCTGTTCCCGGTACAGAATTATACTACGGGAAAAACCAATTACCTGTATCAAAACGACCATCTGGCCATCTGCCTTAATGACGAGAATGGCAAGGGCGTGTGGGGCATCCCTTTCAAGGAGCGCCTCTGCGGCCGGGTGGAAAATATAGACTATTACAACAACGGGAAAATCCAGTTCCTCTTTGCCGCCGGCTCCAAGCTGTATCTGCTGGACCGCCTGGGCCACTGGGTAAACGGATTCCCGGTAGATCTGGGGAAACCCGTCCTGCTGGGTCCCGCCGCCTATGACTTTACGGGTGCCCACGGCTACACCGTGATGGTGCTCCACAAAGATAATTCGTTGGAAATGTACAACCTGCATGGCCAGAAACCGGCCGACTGGAAGGGCATCCACGCTCCGGAAACGGTAAAATCGCTTCCGGAACTGCTGGAAGTGAACGGAAAGTCGTACTGGGTGGTGCGCACTTCGGTCCGCACCCTGGTGTACGGGTTCTACGGAGGAGACCCTCTCACCCGGGATGAAGGGGGCAAGATGATAAAGCCGGACGCTACGGTCACGCCCAAGGGTAAGGGTGTATCGGCCGAATGCTACGATGGCCGTACCCGGGATTTCAAATTGAACTAAAACCTGTCCTAATAATATGGAATTCAAATCTGTAAACAAAATTCTCCAGGATAGCATGGTGGCCAACTGGGACCGCCCTGCACTTACAAACTATCAGGGTATGACCCTGGCCTACAGGGATGTGGCACGCCGCATGGCCAAAATTCACATTGCCTTTGAGCAGTGCGGCCTAAAGAAAGGCGACAAAGTGGCCATCTGTTCCCGCAACCAGGCCAACTGGGGCGTGTGCTTCCTCTCGGCCATTACTTATGGCGCAGTGGCCGTGCCCATCCTGCACGAATTCAAACCCGGCAACATCCACTATCTGGTGAACCATTCGGAAGCCCGGGTGCTTTTTGTAGATGAGGTAATCTGGGAAGGCCTCTCGCCCGACGAAATGCCGGACCTGCTGGTGGTGGTGCAAATCAACACCCTCAAGTTCCTGTATGCCGCCACCCAGGAGCTGGCCGATATCCGGGAGCACCTGAACGAGGAGTTCGGCAAGCGCTATCCCAACAACTTCGAGCCGGAAGACCTCAATTACTACCAGGACTCCGCCGACGAACTGGCCATCATCAATTACACCTCCGGTACTTCCGGTTTCTCCAAAGGTGTTATGCTGCCCTACAGGGCGCTGTACTCCAATATCGAGTTCGCCGCCAAGGACGCCTGTCCCATGCTCAAGCCGGGCATGAACGTGGTGTCCATGCTGCCGTCGGCCCACATGTACGGCCTCATGTTCGAGTTCCTGTTCGAGATGACCATCGGCATGCATGTTCATTTCCTCAGCCGTGTGCCCAGCCCCAAGATCATTATGCAGGCATTCAGCGAAATCCATCCGGATATCATCATTGCCGTGCCGCTGGTAATGGAAAAGGTGTATAAGACCAAGCTCAAACCCCTGATCGACAAAACCAAGTATTACCGCCGCATCCCGGTGCTGGGGCCCGTGATTGAGAAGAAGTTCTGCTCGGAGCTTACCAACGCCTTCGGCGGACAGTTCGAAGAAGTGATCCTGGGCGGCGCCGCCTTCAATCCGGAGGTGGAGAAGTTCCTGCACAAGATTGGTTTCCACTATACCGTGGGCTACGGCATGACGGAATGCGGCCCCATCATCGGCTATGCCCACTGGAATAAAGTGAAGGTGGGAAGCGCCGGCAGGGCTGCCATGAATATGGAAATCCGCATCGATTCCCCGGATCCGCGGAACATTCCCGGCGAGGTGCAGGTGAAAGGTCCCAACGTGTGCCTGGGCTATTACAAGAACGAAGACGCCACCAACAGTTCCTTCACCAAGGACGGCTGGTTCAAGACCGGCGACATGGGTGTGCTGGACAGCGACGGTTACCTGTTCCTGCGCGGCCGCTCCAAGTGCATGGTGCTGGGCCCTTCCGGCCAGAATATCTATCCGGAGGAGGTAGAGGCCACCATCAACAATTTCAATTACGTAGTGGATTCCCTGGTGGTGGAGGACGACGGCGGCCTCACGGCCCTCATCTATCCGGACTGGCATCAGGGCGAACTGGACGGCTTTACCCGCCCCGAATTCAAGAAGCGCATCTGCGGCATGCTGCCCGCCATTAACGACGAGCTGCCCAAGTATGCGCAAATCAAGAAGATTGAACTGATGCCGGAGGACTTCGAACGTACTCCCAAGAAGAGCATCAAACGCTATCTGTATCAAAGACAATAGGCATGAAATTCGACCACAGTTATCTTGAAATGGCCGAAATCTGGGCCCACAACTCCTACTGCAAGCGCAGGCAGGTGGGGGCTCTGCTGGTGAAGGACCGGATGATTATTTCCGACGGCTACAACGGTACGCCGTCGGGCTTCGAGAACATCTGCGAAGACGAAAACGGGGTTACCAAGCCCTATGTCCTGCACGCCGAGGCCAATGCCATTACCAAAGTGGCCAAATCCGGCAACAGTTCGGAAGGCGCCACCCTGTATGTTACGGCTTCCCCCTGCGTGGAGTGTGCCAAGCTCATCATCCAGTCCGGCATCAAACGCGTGGTGTACCGGGACGAGTACCGGCTCACGGACGGAGTAGACCTGCTCCGCCGGGCGGGAATAGAAGTGGAACAATCCAGTTAACAGGCCTATGCAAAGGAAAACAGCCCTTCAGTTGGTGCAGGTTTTACTGGGAGTGGTCATCGGTGCGCTGGTGACCCTTTCCGTCGTGAAATACAGGGACAGCCGCCACTATATGCGCCTGAAGAACCAGGACTGGAGCAAGGTGAACATGATCCTGGACATGATCCAGAAGAATTACGTAGACTCCATAGACACGGATGTGATTACCGACGCCGCAGTGGCGGGCATCATGACCAAGCTGGATCCCCATTCGGTTTACCTGCCGCCCGTGGAGCTCACGGCCGCCCAGGAAGACCTGGCCAGTAATTTCGAGGGTATCGGCATCCAGTTCAACGTGCCCAACGATACGGCCATCGTGCTGGAGGTGATTGCCGGCGGACCGTCGGAGAAGGCGGGGCTGCTGGTTGGCGACAGGCTCCTGAAGGTGGACGACCAGCTCATTGCCGGCGTCCGTTTCCCGCAGGACAGCATGGTGGGCCGGATGAGAGGGCCTGCCGGCACCAAGGTCACCGTTACGGTGCAGCGCGGAAAGGAGGAAATTCCCTTCCGGATTACCCGCGGAAAAATCCCCGTGCACAGCGTAGATGCCAATTTCATTGTGCAGGACGGCGTGGGCTATATCCGCCTGGCCAAATTCACCCGCACCACTTTCAAGGAGTTCCATGAAGCGGCCGAATACCTGCTGGACCGGGGCATGAAGCACATGATCCTGGACCTGCGGGACAATACGGGCGGCTACCTGGACCAGGCACTGCTCATCTGCAACGATTTCCTGGAGCGCGGCGACGTAATTCTCTTCGTCAAGGGCCGTGAAAAGGTGCGTGAGCTGTTCCGCGCCGATGGTACGGGCAAGCTGAAAGAAGTGGGCCTGACGGTGCTCATAAGCGAGAACACGGCATCGGCCAGCGAAATTGTGGCGGGCGCCATCCAGGATAACGACAGGGGTAAGATTATCGGCCGGCGTTCCTTCGGAAAGGGCCTGGTGCAGGAGGAGTACGATTTCTCGGACCGTTCGGGCATCCGGCTCACCGTGGCGCGCTATTACACCCCCAGCGGCCGCTGCATCCAAAAGCCCTACGAAGACTATAACAACGACATCTACAAGCGTTACACTGCCGGCGAGGTATTCTATGCCGACAGCGTAAAGCTGGACAAGTCGGATTTGCACCATACCCGTAACGGACGGGATGTCTATGGCGGCGGCGGCATTATGCCGGACGTTTTTGTGCCCATGGACACTACCCGGGTTACACCTTATTACCAGAAGTGCAACCGGAAGGCCACGCAGATGCGTTTTGCCACATCCATTTTCGACCGTTACCGGGAGCGGCTGCTGTCCATAGAGAAGTATCCGGAGATGGACCGCTTCTTCAAGGAAGTGGACGTGGCCACTGCTTTCCGCAGCTATGCCGCCAGCGTAGACGGTATCACGGCAACCCAGGACGAATGGGACAAGACCACGCCTTATCTGGTGCCTCAGCTGCAGTCCCTGGTGGCCCGCTATTCCAAATTGGGCGAGAACGCCTATTACAAGTATTACCTGCCCGTGGACAGGACCATAACGGTGGCCTTGGAAGAACTGGATAAGTAAACGCCTATGAGTCAGTACATCGTATCGGCAAGAAAGTATCGGCCAGATTCCTTCGGGACTCTTATCGGCCAGGATAACATCGCGCGCACCCTTTCCAATTCCATCAAACGGGGGCAGCTGGCGCATGCCTATCTTTTCTGCGGCCCGCGGGGCGTAGGTAAAACCACCACCGCCCGTATCTTTGCCAAGATGATCAACTGCGCCCACCCCGGGCCGGACATGGAGCCGTGCGGGGAGTGCGAGTCCTGCGTTTCCTTCCAGGAAGGCCGCAGCTACTGCATCCACGAGCTGGACGCCGCCTCCAACAACAGCGTGGAGGACATCAAAACCCTCATGGAACAGGTGCAGGTTCCGCCGCAGGTGGGGAAGTACAGCGTGTATATCATAGACGAGGTGCACATGCTGTCCCAGCAGGCCTTCAACGCCTTCCTGAAAACCCTGGAAGAGCCGCCGGCACATGCCATCTTTATCCTGGCTACCACCGAAAAGCACAAGATTCTGCCCACCATCCTCAGCCGTTGCCAAACCTACGACTTCAACCGGATTGCCATTCCGGACATGGTGCGGAACCTGCGCGCCATCGCCACCAAAGAGGGCGTTTCCATAGACGACGAATCCCTGCATGTAATAGCCTCCAAAGCCGATGGCGCCATGCGCGACGCCCTCACTATCTTCGACCAGACGGTGGCTTTCTGCGGCACGGATGTAAAGTACGAAGATGTAATCCGGAACCTGAATGTGCTGGATTACGAGTACAGTTTCCGCCTGGTGGACCATTTCCTGGCAGGGGACTACGGCGCAGCTTTCCTGCTGTTTGACGAGATCCTCTCCAAGGGCTTCAACGCCCTGCATTTCGTGGGTTCGCTGTCGGCTCATCTGCGGAATCTGGTGGTTGCCAAAACCGGAGGCCTGGAGCCGCTGCTGGAGCTGCCCGAATCGCTCAAGAAGCGCTATGCCGAACAGGCATCCCGCTGCAGCGTCCAGTTCCTGTTCGAGGCCCTGGGCATCACCACGGGCTGCGAAACCGGCTACAAGGCGGCGGTAAATCCCCGCCTCCATATCGAATACGCCCTGATGCGCCTTTCCCGCTTGGCTGTCAAGCCGGAGGCTAACGCTCCTGCGGTCGCTAAAACGGGGGCTAACGTAGCTGCGGCCAATGCCCCTGCAGGAGTTAATGTTGGTGTTACAAATGTCCCGACGGGGGCTAACGCTCCTGCGGTCGCTAAAAAGATAGCCGATGCTCCCTCCGGAGCGTCAGCCCCCGTGCCAGTTGTAGCTGTCCGTGCTGCTGAAAATGCTCCCACCCCTGTCGCCAAACCTTCAGGTATACAGGCCGCGGGTGGTAGTGTTTCGCCAGGGGCATCGGCTATCTCTTCTGCCTCTGGTGAGGTAGTGCCACCCGCAGCAGCCCCTGCAGTACCATCACCTGTAGCATCATCGGCACCCCGTCGGCGTGTGGCTAAAACTGGTTCGGCGCTGTCCATGAACGCCCTGATGGAGGAGAAACCCGAAGAGCAGGCGGCAGAGGCGGTGCAGCAGGAGGCATCGGCGCTTCCGGAAGACGAACTTGTATCCCTGAAGTGGAAGGAACTGGCGGGGCAGTACAGCGCCAAACCGCGTTTGGCCAGCATGCTTTCCGGCGGGAATATCCAGCTCTCCGAGCAAAACGGCGTAAAGCGGGTGGAGTTCTTTGTAACCAACGATGCCCAAAAACTGTGGGTAGAAGAGAAGATGCTGCGGGAGCTGGAAAAGAAGCTGCGGGATTTGCTGTTCTGTTCCCGGGTGAATGTGGTGGTGTCGGTTACCCCCATGGAAGAAAGCGAAAAAGTGCCCTATATGCCCGAGGAAAAGGCCAAGGACCTCATGGAAAAGAACCCCGAAGTCCGCGCCTTCGTGGCCGAAATGGGACTGGATACTAAATAGTATATTGTCATTCCCGGTTTGACCGGGAATCTCATACCTTTTTGTTTATGAAGTTAAGAGCCGAAAAACTGGTTAAGAAATACGGCGTCCGCACAGTGGTGAAGGGCGTTTCCATGGAAGTGGAGCAGGGAGAGATTGTGGGATTCCTGGGGCCCAACGGCGCCGGCAAAACCACCAGCTTCTACATGATTACCGGGCAGATCAAGCCCAATGGCGGCCGCATTTTCCTGGAGGACGAGGACGGTACTTCCACGGAGATTACCACGCTGCCCATGTACAAGCGGGCCCAGCTGGGGGTGGGTTACCTGCCGCAGGAGGCTTCCGTATTCCGCAAGATGTCGGTAGAGGACAACATCCTTTCCGTGATGGAACTCTCCAAGAGTACCCAGCATATGACCAAGGCCGAACGCCTGGCCCGGATGGAGCGGCTGATAGAGGAGTTCAACCTTAGCAAGGTGCGCAAGTCGCTGGGTATCCAGCTCTCCGGCGGTGAGCGTCGCCGCTGCGAGATTGCCCGTGCCCTGGCCGTAGATCCCAAGTTCATCCTGCTGGACGAACCGTTCGCCGGTGTGGACCCTATTGCCGTGGAAGACATCCAGTACATCATTGCCAAGCTTAAATACCGCAACATCGGCGTAATTATCACCGACCACAACGTGGGCGAAACCCTGGCCATTACCGACCGGGCCTATCTGCTGTACGAAGGTGTTATCCTGCAAGCTGGTACGCCGCAGGAGCTGGCGGCCGATGAAGATGTGCGCACCAAGTACCTGGGATCCGGTTTTGTGCTCAAGCGTTCCAAGAGCGTAGAGCGTGCCCGGGCCGAGGTGGAACAGGAATAATAACAGTTTGGCACACCTCTTGCATTACTACCAACCGAGGTTAGTTTTAAGTTGGTTAGTTAATACAAAATAAAGGCGGCTCGTGAGAGTCGCCTTTATTATATTGATGGGTGTAGTGGGCTTACTGCTCTTCCTGGAGACGAAGCTTCTGGACGTAGATAGCCTTCTGCAGAGCCATGCGCTTCTTCACGGAAGGCTTCTCGAAGTTTTTACGGGAACGCATCTCGCGAACGGCGCCGGTCTTTTCGAACTTGCGCTTGAATTTCTTAAGAGCTCTCTCGATATTTTCGCCTTCTTTGATGGGAACGATGATCATGCTTTTACACCTCCTTTTTCTTTTTGGGACTGCAAAGGTAGAATTTTTTTTCTTCCCCGCAAAATTTATTTCACATCTATCGAGAGTTCCAGCGTTTCCACAGACCCGTCGGCATATTTCAGGGCGGCGGTTATGGCGTGCGTTCCTTGGGTGAGAACTACAGAGTTGCCGTTCTGGGCCTTGCCGTCCATGGACCAGGACACGGTTTCGGGTTCGCTGCCCTGGAAGCAGTCCACGGCCAGATGGAAGACGTCACCCACGGAATATGCTCCGTTTTTAGGGTCGTTGATGGCGTTGATTCCCATCTGGGAGAAGGTATGGATCATGTCATCGGCTTCGGAGGTCTGGGCGGCGATATCGGCTGCCAAGAACAGATCAAAGCCTTCATTTTCCTGATATTCCCAATTGCTTTGCTCAAGATTCAGGCTGGAATAATAGCAGTGATTGCCGCCAGGGATAATGATAATGGGATAACCTTCGTACTCCACCTGGGCATTTTCCACAGCGTAGCCAACATAGAGATCTTTTCCAGCCGGGAAGACTCTGCTGGGCAGGTCTACCAGAATGGGTTCGTCGGCGCCCTCTTCCAAACCGGGCACCTTATAAGTGAGGAGGCGCTCCTCTCCGGAATCTATAATAACATAATAGGCGTCGGCCGGACAGACCGGGTAAAACATCACCGAAGTAACGATGCCTCCGCTTTCCGGGAGCTCATCGGCCGGAATCCGGATGGAAGCCATCTGGGAATTACCCAGCGGGGGATACCCGCCATAATACGCATCCTCGTCCTCGTCGTAGTAGCGGTATGTATTGGCTACTTCTTCCCCAAGCCGGAAAAGGACCTCCTGGACTCTATTTAATCTTTTTACCGTAAAGTCTCTGCTTAGGGTCTGATATCCATCCTTGGAGAAGGTAATACGCGCGTCGGGGGAGTCGAAGCTCTCCATTTTTATCTGGAACGTTCCGTCATTGGCGGTGATGCATTCATATTCAGTCTCCGGTGCCGATTTCTTCTGGCGGGGCCTCAAGGAAGCATTTTCGGCCGGATTGCTTTTGCGGACAGTCACCCGTACGCCCGGGATGCCCACTCCGTTCTGCGTCTGGACCAGGCCCATGATAATCCGTTCGTCGGAATAATTGGCATTGACGGAAACGCCTTCCCCGGGGAACAGCGTAATGTTGTTGAGGGTGAGCCCCGTAAAGCTTTCTTCCCAGTCAATGGGTGTGAAGGTGGTGATATTCTTGTCGCCGGGAAACACCATATTTCTGCCTTTCCCACTATATGCCAGGTTCTTCTGGTCGTCGGCGGGTACAATATAGAAGCAAGGATGATCTCCGTAAGCGTTTATCTTATTGTACCATGACCAGTGATCCCAGTGATCATAGGGAGATATTCCGCCTACTGAACGGGTGGTGGACTTGTCGGCGTGGTAAACCAGCAGGCCTTCGGGGAGAGGCCGGTCCCAACCCGTCTTGTCCCTGTATTCGTAGATGAAATATTCTCCAGAGGTGTCGGTTTTGCTCATGTACGCAACATTCCCTGTTATGCTGGGAATGACGGTGGCGCCCGGGGGAAGTACCTTCAAGTCCTCTTCTTCCATCCATCCCAGCATAATGCGTTCTTCCGCGTTGAAATAGGGCGGGGTGCGGCCATTGTTGTTATAGCTGCCGGAGTCCATGGTGGAAAAGCCATAAAGCCCGCCGGCGTAGCCATTATCTTCGTAGTCCGTATCATAGAAATCCGGCAAACCCAGGGAATGCCCGAATTCGTGGCAGGTGGTGCCGATACCGCACATGTTCACGCCCTCATTTCCCCGTAGCTCGGAGGTGCAGAAATATCTGTTTAGTGCTTTGCCGTCAAAACGGGCATTCCTGGCTTCGGCCGAAGAAGAACCCTGCAGATTCCACTGGTGCGGCCAGATGGTATTCTGGTGGGCTCCTTCGGCCTGATTGTATCCGGCAAAGTAGAACAGGGTCATATCCACGTATCCGTCGTTATTGACGTCGTACTGGGAGAAGTCTATGCTGTCGTCCAGTAACAGGGCGGCCTCGTACAAGGCCAACTCCGGCTGGATATCGTTTTCGATGATCTTCCCCTGGCTGTTCCTGACAGGCTCTCCGTAATACTTCATTTCGTGTTGTAGCGTTACCGGGCCATAGACATCGAAGATGGGTTTGAATTGTCCATGGGAGTTCTCCAGATAGAAGTCCTGCACGGACCCCGTGCCTCCGTTTTCGGAGTAGCCGGACTGGTTGAGAAGAGCGATGAACTGTTCCTGGGGATTGTCTATGGAGAAATCCTGATCCTGGAATGCCACCAGCAGCACCGGAATGTGCCTTTCTCCATGGGTCATGATGTTATTGGCACCGGAACGACGGTCGATGCGACGGCTGTTAACCCGGGTACGGATCTGCATGGCTTCGTTCCGCTGTTCCATTGTAATGGTGGTGGGACGCCAATAACCGTCGGCATCCAGTTCTACAGCCTGGGTAGTTCCCGCTAGGGTGGCCCAGCTGAAGAATTCGTCACCGTGAAGTTCCAGCCGAATAATACTGCCGTCCGGCTGGGTATAATTAAAGGCACCGGGTTTGGCCGGAATGGCATAGGCAGCAAGGCTGATCAGGGAGGCGGCAAGGGCCGATAAGAAAACGCGATAATTCATCTTGGGTTCCTCCTGTTACAGTTTTACGATAAAAAAGGTTTCGGGCGAGGCTTTCAGCCAGTACACTCCATCCTTCACATCCAGCAAGGTGGCCGGGAATTCGGCCGAGTCATAAACGGTGGCCTTGTTAAGAATGGTGACCAATACGACACACTCGCTGCCGGCTTCGCTGTTTGCATTAAGCCCCGTCAGGGTTACGGCCGAAAGCCGGGATGCATTAAGCAGGCGGAACTGAACGTTTCCGTCGGCATCTGTCCGGCAGGCGGTCTGGTTCCAGCCGTCGGCACCTTTCACATAGTTTTTCCCATCCAGGCCGTACACGCCGGGAACCGTAACGCCAAGTACGGGATCTTTTCCGGACTGGGTTACCTGAATGATAAGGGTGGCGTCCGGATGCCCTTCGCTGGTGAAAGTGAGTTCCGCCGTGCGGGCCTCGGTGCTGTTGTTCCTGTCCAGGGTAAAGCTTTCTTCGCGCTCCTGCAGCGCCTTGGTTTTAACGGGCTTGAGCCAGGAGGCCGATGACTGGACTGTATACTCTACGTTGAACCGCGTCTTGATGGTGAAAGTACGGGCCTGGAAGTCGAAGCTGAGCTTGTCCCCGCCTTCGCACAGAATCACGTCTTTCTGGTCCTGCTTCACCGTGAGGCTCTCTTCTATATCGAACTGAGTGCTGCGGAAGGTGATGGTGGCCTCCCGCGGGTTGTACGTCTCATTCTCCAGCGCTTCGAACACAAAAGTGTTGGTGGACATGGCCTTGGTGGCAAGTTCGCGAATCCAGTCGCAGGATTCGGGAATGTCTATGGATACGTCCACGTTGCTGCGGATTTCCACCGTAATAGTGCCGCCGGCCGATGATACTTCCGTGGGGTTGCCGCTAACAATAATGGAAGGCAGGCCACCCTCCTGGTACACTTTCACCGTCTCTTTTCCCAGGGCACTGCTGATGGTAATGGCCCCTTCCCGTTTTTCCACATCCTCGTTGGCAGCCACCTTAAAGGAGATAGAGGCTTCCGTAAGACCCTTGGTGGGGCTTTCCGGCGTAATCCAGGAAGCGGCCTGTTCGGAAACGGAATAGGTAAAAGGAATGTTGGTCTGCAGCGTTACTTTGATAATGCCGCCATCCCGCCCTACGTCTTGCCGGCTGCTGGTGAGCAGCAGGGCATCTTTCTGCTTTTGCGTAACCACTATGGTGCGTTCCACATCCTCGCAAGTAAAGAGGATGGAGGCGGAGCGCTGGTCATAGTCGGTGTTTTCTTTTACCGTAACGGTAATGGTGGCCGTGCCGCGTTTCCCGCTTTGGGCCGATATGAAACACCATTCACTGGCCCGGTCGTTCACGAAAGAGGCTGTCCATTTCCGGTTGGCTTCCAGGTCGATGGAAGCGTTTCCGGCGCTGAACGGAAACGTTATGGAAAGGTTCCCTCCGGAGAGGGAAGCATCATCGGCTTTGCCGATTCTGAAGGAGCCCTCCACGAATTCCATTTCGGGCTTGCAGGCGGCCAGCATCAGCAGGGCCAGCGAGCAGAAAAACAAGCTTGAAAATTTATGCATAAATGAATAGTTTTCCATGCGACATAAACAAGCGATAAAATTAGTTAAATGATACTGAATCTCCAAATTGGATATTATTTTTATTCTTAGTAAATTTGCCATAACAAGTTTGTTATCCGCCCATAGAATCAACATTAAAACTCAGCGATATGAAAAAGAAAAAGAATCCCGATGCCTACGACTGGCAGTTCGCTTCCGTAGGCGGTGCCGTACGCGTCCAAATCCGTAACGGAGAAGATATCCGCCATCTGGGAGAGCTAGACCGCAAGCTTTGGACTGTGCTCAGTTGTCCCGCCGGCGGCCTGGAGTTCGACCCTACTACGCTCAAGGACATCGATGCCGACGGGGATGGCAACATCCGGGTGGATGAGGTTATTGCCACTGCCCAGTGGCTCACCCGGGTAATCAGGGATGCCGACACCCTGATCAAGGGCGAAGACACGCTTCCGTTCGACAATTTCAACACGGAAGATCCGGACGGGGCACGCCTGCAGGCATCGGCCCGCCAGATTCTGGCCAATCTGGGGTTGGAAAAGGACTGCATTTCGCTGGCAGAAACCTCCGACAACGTGAAAATTTTTGCCAACACCCTGTTCAACGGCGACGGCATCATTACCCCCGCATCGGCCGGAAAGGAGGAGACGCTGGCCAAACTTATTGCCGATATTGCCGCAAGCATGGGCTCCGCAACCGACCGCAGCGGCGTGGAAGGCGTAACCGCCAACCATGTGGAGGCTTTCTACACGGCCTGTGCCGATTTTGCCGCCTGGAAGGCCGCCGGCACTCCGGAAGTATTCCCCTTCGGCGAAAATACGGCCGCTGCCCTGGTCGCCGTGGAGGCCCTCAAGGACAAGGTAGCCGACTATTTCATGCGCTGCAAACTCATCGGCTTTGACGCCGCCACTTCCAATGCGGTAGATGTGTCCGTGGAAAAGATAGCTGCCATTGAAGGAAACCTGGCCGACGCTTCCTCCAAGATTGCCGACCAGCCGCTGGCCAAACCGTCCAAGGACGGCCTGCTGCCCCTGAAGGACGGACTGAACCCCGCCTGGAAGGATGCCGTGGCCGCCATGGCCGCCCTGTGCCTGCCCAAGAAGGCTTCCATTAACGAAGAAGACTGGAACGCCCTGGTAGCCAAGTTCGCCCCCTATACCGCCTGGATGGACGCCAAAAAGGGTGCCGAGGTGGAACCGCTGGGCCTGGAAGCCGTGCAGGCCATCCTGAAAGAAGACAAAAAGGCCGCCCTGCTGGAACTGCTGGAAAAGGACAAGGCCGAAGAGGCCAACGCCCTCAGCATCGAAGAAGTGGACAAGTTGGTACGTCTGTACAAGAACTTCTACCGCTTCCTGAACAACTACGTGGTGCTCAGGGATTTCTACGATCCGGATTTCAAGGCCATCTTCCAGGCCGGCCGCCTGTATATCGACCAGCGCAGCACGGATCTGTGCGTAAAGGTGGCAGGCCCGTCTCCGGAAATCTCTTCCCTCAGCGGCATGTACATCTTGTACTGTGCCTGCACCAGCGAAAAGCTGGGCAAGTCCTTCAACATTGCCGCCGTGCTCACCGCCGGTGATGTGGATGGCCTCCGCGTGGGCAAGAACGCCGTGTTCTACGACCGGGAGGGCAACGACTACACCGCCCAGGTAACCGCCATCGTGGAGAATCCGCTCAGCCTTCGCCAGGCCTTCTGGGCTCCGTACAAGAAGGTGGCGCGCTGGGTGAGCGACAAGATAGACAAGAGTGCCGCCGCCAAGAACGAGAAGTCCATGGAGAACCTCACCGCCGCGGCCGACAGCGCTACCGATGGCAAAGCGGCCGGTGCCGCCACCGCCGTGAAGCCGCCGTTCGACATTGCCAAATATGCCGGTATCTTTGCGGCCGTCGGCCTGGCCCTGGCGGCCATCAGCGGCGTTCTGGTGGCCCTGGTGGCTGTTTTCAAGGGGCTCTCCTGGTGGCAGTGGATTCTGGTTATAGTAGCCGTGATGCTCATCATATCGGCTCCGTCCGTGTTCATTGCCTGGCGCAAGCTCCGCAAGCGCGATCTGGGTCCTGTGCTCAACGCCAACGGCTGGGCCATGAACGCCGCCTCGCTGGTTAGCGTGAAGTTCGGCAAGACGCTCACCTCCCTGGCCGAATATCCCAAGCTCACGGAAGTGGATCCGGAGGCCCGTAAGAAGGCCCGTCGCCGCTGCTTCTGGTGGTCGTTCGCCACGGTGGTGGTGATTGCCTGCGTGGTGCTGTGGCTGATGAACATCCTGGCACCTGTCTGTGATTTCCTGCGCAGTCCGCTGCCCAAGTATCGGCTGGATGTACCTCCGGTGGAAGTAGCCGTGCCCATTGAAGAAATCCCGGCCGTTCCCGTTACGGAGGTGACCGAGGCAGAACCCGTGGAATAATGGATACTCCCTTTCCTTATTCCCAATATGTGACCGGCAAGAATTTTGTCGGCCGCAAATCCGACGTAACCTTGCTGGGGAACCTCCTTTCCCAGGGCGAACATGTGGTAATGTACGAGCCGCCCAAAACGGGAAAGACCTCGCTGGTGCAGCAGGCCCTGCTGTCCATGCGCATGGTCGGGAAACCCTTCACGGTGGGGCAATTGTCGGTCCTGAACATCCGTACGCTGGAGGATTTCCTGCTCCGGCTGGGCTCCACGGTGGTGCGGATGGTGGCTTCCACGCCGGCGGAATATGCCGCAGTGGCCAAGCAGTACCTTTCCGGCACCCATTTCGTCTTCGACCCCGTTGCTTTTGCCGAGCAGGACCAGGTGATATCGGCCGGATGGGAGCTGGATGCCGACGACGTGAAGGCCATGCTCCGCTTTCCCTTCCGCCTGGCCAAAGAGCGGGGGGAGAGGCTCATCCTTATTGTGGACGAGTTCCAGTGCGTGCTGTATCAGGACAATCCCGACGCGTTGCTGCGTCCGCTGGATGCTACCCTGCGCGCCGCCCGGGAAGCCGGGGAAAAGCAGTTCTCCATTATCCTTTCCGGCAGCGCGGTGAATGCCATGCGCTCCATCTTCGAGAGCAGCATCCTTTTTCACCGGCAGGTAGAGCGGGTGCGTCTTTCTCCCGTGGAAGACAGCGAAATGGCCTCCCACGTTATCCGGGGCTTCCTTTCCGGAGGCAAGGTGCTGGACGCCAACCTCATGGAGGGGGCCTGCCGCCTGTTCCGGGGCCATCTCTGGTACATCAACCATTTCTCGGCCATCTGCGACTCCATGACGCGCGGGTATATTATGGAACCTGTGCTGGTAGATGCCCTGGGTACCCTTATCACCATCCATGAACCCCGCTTCACGGAAATGATGGGCGGGCTTACCACCCATCAGGTGAACATGTTGCGGGCTACGGTGGACGGGGTAACCCGTTTCAGCTCGTCGGAGGTAATCCGCAAGTACGGGCTCAATTCATCGGCCAATGTAAAGCGGGTAAAGGACGCCCTCATGAAAAAGGAAATCCTGCGCTTTGACGAGGCCGATAACCCTGTGATTATAGATCCCCTGTTCGAGTATTGGGTAAAAAAGTATTATTTCGAGGTTAAGGAATGAAAAAGAAAATAGTTGTGCTTACCGGCGCGGGAGTAAGCGCCGAAAGCGGTTTTGCCACCTTCCGCGACACCGGCGGCCTGTGGGAGCAGTACGACGTTAACGACGTGGCTTCCATCGAAGGCTGGTACCGGAACCGGAAACTGGTGCTGGATTTTTACAACCAGCGCCGCGCCCAGCTCAAGGACGCGCAGCCCAATGCCGCCCATCTGGCCATCGCCGGCCTGGAAAAGGAGTATGACGTGGACGTGATTACCCAGAACGTGGACAACCTGCACGAACGGGCCGGTTCCACGCGCGTTCTGCACCTGCACGGGGAACTTTCCAAGGTCCGGCCCGAAAACGGCATTTACGACCGCACCGCCTCGGAGGCGGAAGTAATTGATGTGGGATACGGAGAAGTGCATGTGGGCGACCTGGCTCCCAACGGCAGCCAGCTGCGTCCGCACATCGTTTTCTTCGGCGAGGCCGTTCCCAATATCGAGAAAGCCATCAACCTGGTAGAGAAGGCCGATATCCTTCTTATCGTGGGCACCTCCCTGCAGGTGTATCCCGCCGCCGGGCTGTACCGCTACGCTTCCATCAACACGCCCATCTACGTAATTGATCCCAAGCCGGTTCCCATTTCCGACGGCCGGGTGACGATGATCCAGGATGTGGCCACCAAAGGCATGGAAAAGTTTTTGGAAATGCTTGCAAATAAATAAAAAATCCGTATCTTTGCAGTCCCAAATTTTGAGATGACCGCTAAGCTCAGCAAGACCTGCCGCAAGGGCGGGCGCTTACGGCCGAAAACTTTTAATAAGTTTTTATAGCATGTACGCTATTGTAGACATTGCAAGCCAGCAGTTTAAAGTGGAAGCTGGTATGGACATCTTCGTAAACCGGCTCAAGGCCAAGAACGGAGAAGCTGTAGAGTTCGACAAAGTGCTCCTCATCGACAACGAGGGCAAAGTGAAGGTCGGAACTCCGTATGTAAAGGGCGCCAAGGTCAGCGCTACCGTCGTGGACGACGATGCAAAGGCCAAGAAAGTGCTCGTATTCAAGAAAATCCGTCGTAAGGGATTCCAGACGCTCAATGGCCACCGCCAGAAGCTCACCAAGGTTCACATCGACGCTATCGCTTAACTTTAAAGGAGAAACAGATTATGGCACACAAAAAAGGTCAGTCCAGTTCCAAGAACGGTCGTGAGTCGCATTCCAAGCGGCTTGGCATCAAGAAGTTCGGCGAGGAAGTCGTAAAGGCCGGCAACATCATCGTGCGTCAGCGCGGTACGGCTCACAACCCGGGCCTCAACGTGGGCATGGGTAAGGACCACACCCTTTACGCTCTTATCGACGGTACGGTAAAGTTCACCCGCAAGCGCGAAGACAAGTCTTACGTTTCCGTAGTACCCTTCGAGAACTAGAATGCTTACTTTAAAACTTTTACGCGAGTCTCCGGATTGGGTAATCCGGAGACTTGCCGTTAAAAATTTCGACGCCCGCGCCATCGTGGAAAAAGTGATAGCGCTGGACGACAACCGCAAGGCCCTTCAAACCGAGTCCGACGCCCTGCTGTCGCAGCAGAAAAAGGCTGCGGCCGAAATCGGCGCACTCATGAAGCAAGGCAGGCGGGAAGAGGCCGAGGCCGCCAAGGCGCAGGTAGCTGCCCTTAAGGAGCGCTCCAATGAGCTCCTGGCCCAGGCCGACCGCAACAACGAAGAACTGCAGGCCCAGCTGGTCCTGCTCCCCAACATCCCCTGCGACATAGTTCCGGAAGGAAAGGGCGCCGAGGATAATCTGGTGGTGAAGATGGGCGGCCCGGAGGTACAGCTTCCGGAGAATGCCCTTCCGCACTGGGAACTGGCCAAGAAGTACGATATCATCGACTTCGACCTGGGCGTAAAGATTACCGGCGCCGGTTTCCCGGTGTATAAGGGAAAGGGTGCCAAACTGCAGCGAGCCCTCATCAACTATTTCCTGGACCGCAACACCGCAGCCGGGTACAAGGAGGTGGAGCCGCCCGTGATGGTGAATGCCGCATCGGGCTTCGGCACCGGCCAGCTGCCTGACAAGGAAGGTCAGATGTACCACGCCAACGTGGACGATTTCTATATGGTCCCCACCGCCGAGGTGCCTGTGACCAACATCTTCCGGGATGTAATCCTGGGCGCCGACCAGTTCCCCCAGAAGCTTACGGCCTATACGCCTTGCTTCCGCCGGGAGGCCGGTTCCTACGGTAAGGATGTCCGCGGCCTCAATCGTCTGCATCAGTTCGACAAGGTGGAAATCGTGCGGGTAGAGAAGCCGGAAAACAGCTACGCTGCCCTGGACGAAATGGTGGCCCATGTAGAGAGCCTGGTGAATGAACTGGGACTCAAATACCGCATCCTGCGCCTCTGCGGCGGGGATATGAGCTTTACCTCGGCCATTACCTACGACTTCGAGCTGTGGAGCGCCGCCCAGGGACGCTGGCTGGAGATTTCCTCCGTGTCCAATTTCGAGAGCTATCAGGCCAACCGCCTCAAGCTCCGCTATAAGGACCAGGATGGAAAGATGCAGCTGGCCCATACCCTCAACGGCAGCTCGCTGGCCCTTCCGCGTGTTGTAGCAGCTTTGTTGGAAGACAACCAGAAGGACGGGTACATTGAAATTCCCGCCTGCCTGCGTCCTTACACCGGCTTCGACCGCATTGATTAAGGAAAGAATCATACTCGGCATAGACCCCGGAACCCAGTTGCTGGGTTTCGGGGTCATCCGTGTTTCCGGCAAAAAGGCGGAGTACGTGGATATGGGTGTGCTGGACCTCCGGAAAGAGGCCGATGCCTATGCCAAGCTCCGCGCCATTTACGAGTGCATCTCGGAGGTTTGCAAGTCTTATCATCCCTCCGAACTGGCCATTGAGAGCCCTTTCTACGGGAAAAATGCGCAGGTGGTCCTCAAACTGGGCCGGGCGCAGGGCGCAGCCATCATCGCCGCCCTGGAATACGGCGTGCAAAGCGTTACGGAATATGCCCCCCGTAAGGCCAAGGAGGCCATTGTGGGCAACGGCGCCGCGTCCAAGGAACAGGTGCAGCTGATGCTGGAAAAGACCCTGAACGTTACGCTGGAGTCCAAGCACCTGGATGCAACGGACGCGCTGGCCATAGCCCTCTGCCACCATTACCAGACTTCCAGCCCCCTGGCTGCCGTGAAGGGAAAGGCAGGCTGGGAGCAGTTCGTAAAGGATAATCCGGACCGGGTAAAATAATTTTCAAATATTATTAAACTTTTACCATAACGATGCGTCTAAAACATCGTGACTTGGTATTGATATTTATGGTAAGAAAGATCTTCCTGGCCGTTTTCGGCCTGTTCGCAGCCCTGGCACTGAGTGCCCAGAATTACAAAATTACCCTGAAGCTGTCAGATTCCATCACCGGAGAGGCGGTGGGATTCGCTACGGTTTCGCTCACCCCCGAAAGAGGTTCCTCCAAGTATGCCCTCACGGATTCCGAGGGTAAGGTTACCCTGGAGAAGGTCCGCAAGGGAAAATACGTCCTTAAGGCGGAACTCCTGGGCTATCTCCCTTATACGCAGGATGTTACCGTAGAGGACAAGGACGTGGAACTGGGTACCATCAAAATGGACCTGAATCAGGAAGAGCTGGATGCGGCTTCCGTATCGGCCACGGGTAACCCCATTATTATTAAAAAGGATACAGTAGAATATAATGCATCGTCCTATAAGATTACGGACGACAACATGCTCATAGACCTGCTCAAGAAGCTGCCTGGCATTGAGGTGGGCGATGACGGTTCCATCACTTCCAACGGTGAAACCATTTCCCGTATCACCATCGCCGGCAAGACTTTCTTCCTGGACGACCCGCAGGTGGCCACCAGCAACCTCCCCGCCAAGCTGGTAGAGAAGGTGAAGGTGATCAAGAAGAAGAGTGAGCAGGCCGAATTCACCGGCATCGACGACGGTAACGAAGAAACCATCATCGACCTTACTGTCCAGCAGGGTATGATGAACGGTATTTTCGGCAACCTGGTAGCCGGCGGCGGTCACGATATCCCTTCCGAATACAATACCCTTAACGACTGGCGTTACCAGGCCAACGGCATGGTAGGCCGCTTTACCGACCAAAGCCAGCTCTCCCTCTTGGCAAACGTGGGCAACGGTCCCCGTGGAGTAGGTTTCAACAACTTCTCCGGCGGCATGATGGGCGGCATGATGGGCGGCATGGGCGGCGGTATGGCCGGTGGCATGATGGGCGGCGGTATGATGGGTGGCGGCATGGGCGGCATGATGGGCGGTGGTATCACCACTTCCTGGATGGTGGGCGCCAACGCTTCCATGGACCTGTTTGACGGCAATATGGAACTGGCCGTCCCTTACCAGTACCAGGGCTCCATCAACAATTCCGTCTCGGATTCCTACAAGGAAACTTATGTTGCTGCCGGAAATACCCTTATCAACAATACGCTCAACGACAATGTTCAGGATACCTGGGGTCATTCCATCTCCATGCGCATGGACCACAAGTTCTCCGACAACACTTCCCTCATGATCCAGCCGCAGTTCAACTTCGGCGGCGGTTCCTATGTGCAGCAGTCCCTGTTCGACACCTGGCGGAATAAAGCCGAAGACGGTAACCAGACCAATAACGGTTTCAGCAGCAACAGCGGTGTCAATAAGAACCTTACTTTCAGCGGCCGCGGTATTTTCCGTCAGCGTCTGGGCATGCCGGGCCGTACGCTCTCCCTCAACTTCAACTGGAATATCCGGGACAACCGGATGAACGGCCTCAACCAGTCGCTCACCAATACTTATGCGGGTGAACTTATTATTCCGGATGTGGTGAACCAGCGTATCGACCAGGTGCAGAAGAGCCAGACCCTGGGCGCCAGCCTGGTGTACACGGAGCCCCTGGGCAACAACTTCTACATGGAGGGCCGTTACCAGATTAACTGGAGCAACTCCGTCACCGACAAGAAGGCGTTCGACAGCGGTAATCCCAACGACAAGTACTCGCTGAATCCTGCCGCCATCGCCGATATCTTCATGAACTACACCACTGCCGGCGAAACAGCAAACGCTACCTACAGCAACAACGTCATCAGCCGCAACCTGAACCAGACCATCGGCCTTTCGTTCATGTACCAGGAAGACTGGATCCGTGCCCAGCTGGGTGCCCAGGCCATTCCTACCAACCAGTACAATCTGACCAATGGCAAGGAATACAATCCGGGTACCATATGGAACTTCGCTCCCCGTGCCATGCTCATGTACGAATTCAACGAGAACGCCAACATCCGCGTGAACTACAACGGCCGCAGCGGACAGCCTTCCACCAACCAGTTGAACCCGGTGCTGGACAATTCCAACCCGCTTTCCCTGAGCCTTGGTAACCCGTACCTGACTCCTTACTTCAACCACAATATGCGTCTGGAACTGGAGTATTCCAACCGGGCCTCCTTCTTCACCGCCCGCTTCAACCTGAACGGCGGCATGAACCAGAACCCCATCTCCAATGCCAACTGGTATGACAATGGCGGACGCCAGTATTCCTTCCCGGTGAACGGAAAGAACACCTTCAACGGCGGCGGTTCCATCATGGTGAACGCTCCTATCGCCAAGTCCAACTTCTCCATCTCCAATATGATCAATGCCAACTACAGCATGACCAGCAGCTATATCGGCGCCGGTACGCTGGATATGAGCAACTATTTCAAGACGGAAGGGGAGAAGGAGTACTTCGACTATGAAGCTTTCCACGACTACTATTTCGTGAACAATCCGGAGCAGTGGGGCAAGGACTTCCTGGCCAACGAAACCCGCACGCTTACCATCATGGAGAACTTCACGGGTACCTACCGTTCCGACGATATCGAGGTCCGGGTTGGTTTCCGTACCAATGTGCGCAAGCCCTGGTACACCGTGCAGAACGCCGTGGCCGCTACCTGGAACAATGCCGTGAACGGTTCCTTCATGTGGACTGTTGGCAATACCGGCCTCAGCATCAACACCGATGCCAACTACCGCTGGTACAGGGGCTATACCACCGAGCAACCTTCCGAGTTCATCTGGAATGCCTCTATCTCCAAGACCATCTTCAAGGGACAGGCTACCATTTCCCTGGCTGCCTACGATATCTTGGGACAGTCCCGCGCCCAGAGCGTTTCCATCACGGATAACTACTATCAGGAAACCAACAACCGCACCCGTCTGGGCCGTTACATCATGCTCAACTTCTCCTGGCGCTTCGGCACCTTCGGCGGAGGCCGTGGCATGTTCGGCGGCGGTCGTGGCGGTCGTAACGCCGGTGGCCCGCCCATGGGTGGTGGCTTCGGCGGCGGCTTCGGCGGTGGATTCAGGCCGATGTAGTTGATAATGAGACAATTAACGTTTTCTCCCTGTGACTGGAATCACAGGGAGAATTCTTTTATTGGCTGATAATCAGGGCTATAGGCTTTGGGTGTAGGCCCGCCATTTTTCTATCAGGGCCGACATGTCGGCGGGGAGGGGAACCTCGAAGAAGAGGCGCTCGCCGGTGCGGGGATGGGTGAAGCCCAGGGTGCGGGCGTGCAGGGCCTGGCGCGGGCACAGGGCAAAGCAGTTCTGGATGAATTGCCGGTATTTGGCGTAGATGGTGCCCTGGCGGATTTCGGCGCCGCCGTAACGCTCGTCATTGAAAAGGGGATGGCCGATGGAGGCCATGTGCACGCGGATCTGGTGGGTGCGGCCGGTTTCCAGGCGGCATTCCACCACGGTAATAAAGCCGTAGCGCTCCAGTACCCGCCAATGCGTTACGGCCCATTTTCCCTTGTCCGGATCGTCGTACACCTTGAAGCGCAGGCGGTCGTTGGGGTCCCGGCCGATGGTGCCCTCAATGGTGCCTTCGTCCTCGGCTATGTTGCCCCACACCACGGCGGTATAGATGCGGTCGATGGAGTGGACGAAGAACTGGTCGGCCAGGTTCAGCTGGGCCGGGGGATTCTTGGCCACTACCAGAAGGCCGGACGTGTCCTTGTCGATACGGTGCACCAGCACGCCCATCCGCTCGTCTTCGGCATCGGCCTCCTGCTTCAGACCCAGGTGAAAGGCCAGGGCATTTACCAGCGTGCCGTTATAATTGCCGTGCCCGGGGTGTACCACCATGCCGGCGGGTTTGTTCACCACCAGCACGTCTTCGTCTTCATACACAATGTCCAGGGGAATGTCTTCCGGCAGAATCTCCATCCCGCGGCGCTCGTAGGGCATCACGAACTTGACCACATCGCAGGGACGCACCACGTAGTTGGCTTTCACGGGAACGTCGTTCACCAGCACATAGCCCAGCTTGATGGCCTGCTGCACGCGGCTGCGGGAGGTGTCTTCCTGGTGCGAGGCAATGAATTTGTCTATCCGCACAGGCTCCTGCCCGCGGTCTGCGACGATTCGGAAATGCTCGAACATTTCCTCATCCCCGCCGACGTCCGCGGCCTCCGGCCGGCCGCCCTGCAGAGCGGCTGGAAAGTCCTTCGAGACAGGGCCTGGTGAGATCATTGGGCCGGGAGTTTGGTGGTGTCCAGGGTGAGGTAGATATTGATGGGGGTGCCCAGGGTTTTGGATGCGCCCAGGGCGTCCTGCCTGTAAACTACGGCGTTTACCGAATCGGCATAGGTGCGGATGCCTTCGTCAAAGCGTACGCGTCCTACGTTCAGGAAACGGTCGTGAAGGGCATCGATGGCTCTCACATACTTCATGCCGATGAGGCGGGGCACCACGGTGGAACTTTCTTCACTGCTGAGGCCCACCGTAAGGTCTATGGTGGAACCGCTTACAACCAGGTCTCCGGCCTTTATTTCCCGGCCGTTCAGGCTTTGCCCCAGCACGTTATTGGTGGCAATATCCTTTATATAGTTGAGCTTGCCCAGGTCCAGGCCCCGGTTCTGAAGTTCGGCACGCGCTTCAATTACGGAATAACCATACAGGTTGGGCATTACCACCTTGCGGGGCACAATGGAATTGATGGTGAGGAAGATGCTGCGGCCCTTCTTCACGGTAGCTCCGGCCTTGGGCTGCTGGCGGTACACCACGCCCGCTCCCAGCCTGCGCACAAACACGGAATCTACCACCTTCACGCCCACATGGGAGTGTGAAGCCAGCTGTTCGGCTTCCGGAACGGTGAGATTGGTGAAGTCCGGCGCCGTTACCGTTTTCCCGTGCCGGGTAATTAGGCTCAAGCTGAGGGTGGCCAGGATGAGCAGTACAACAATGAGGACTGCCGCTTCCAGGAGATTTTTAAGAATCCAGTTGTCTTTGAGTGCCATAAGACCAGAATCGTTTTGCGTTCTGCGAAGTTACGAAAAATAATTCATATCTTTGTTTCCCGTGAAACGTTCCCTCATATTCCCGGCCCTCTCCCTGGCTTTTGTGGTGCTCATGAGCCTGCCCTGGCTGGTTCCCCACATGGGCTGGACCGCCCTCATCGGCCTGCTGCCGCTCCTTATCATGGAACGGCTGGCGGCGCAGGAAGGCCGGAAGCATTTCTGGTGGTGGCACTACGGCACTTTTGTGCTGTGGAACGCCGTTACCACCTGGTGGGTAGGGGAGGCCACGGTGGGGGGCGCCGTCTTTGCCATCCTGGCCAATGCGCTGCAGATGTCGCTGGTGTTCGGAACTTTCCGCTGGGTGAAACGCCGTCTGGGCGGGGTGCTGCCGTACGTTTTTCTGGCCGCCGCCTGGCTGGCCTGGGAAAAGTATTACCTTACGGTGGCCGAAATCTCCTGGCCCTGGCTGGTGCTGGGCAACGCTTTTGCCGATACAACCGGCCTTGTGCAATGGTACAGCGTGCTGGGACACATGGGCGGTTCCCTCTGGGTATGGCTGTCCAATCTGAGCCTCTTCGGCCTCATGGTGGCGCTGTCCGACGGCCGCATGGCCCGCTGGAACGGGAAAGCCCGCATGGTCGCCCTGGTAGCTCCGGTGCTGGTCCTTTTCGGGCCGATGATCTGGAGCGCGTGCTTGCGTGCCCCTGCTTCCGAGGCTTCGCTGAAGGTGGTTATCGGCCAGCCCAATTACGACCCTTACGAGAAATTCCAGTCCCTTTCGCGGGAAGAGCAGGACCAGCGTTTCCTGGCGCTGGTGGAACAGGCCGACTGGTCTTCGCCGGAACCCGTGCTGGTGCTGGCGCCGGAAACCTTCACCTCCCGGGTCTATACCAATGGAGTGGCCCTTCACGAGACCTCCCAGCGCTTCCAGGAGTTCCTGCAGCGCCATCCGCAGGCTACCATCCTTTTTGGCGCCTCCACCCTGGAGCCGGTGCGTTCCTATTCCTCGCCGGATCCCTGCGCTTTTGAAATCGGCCGGGAGGCCGATGGAAAAACCGAATGGATCCTGATGCACAATTCGGCCATACTTACAGACACGTCGGCCCGCTATCAACTCTTTCACAAGTCCAAACTGGTGGTAGGCACGGAGCTCACCCCCTATCCCCGTTTCTTCATCCCCCTGGAGAAGCTCATCAGCGGCGGCAGCTACCTCATGGCCAAAGACGTAGGCCAGAAGGAGATTTCCTGCCTTAATATGACTATCCCGGAGACAGAGGTGTCTGCCTCCGCAAAAAATATAGCCGATGCTACGTCAGACACCTCTGTCTCCGCGAATGATGTAGCCGTTGCATCGCCGGTGGCAGAAGAGTTTGCCTCCGCGAAAAAGATAGCCGATGCTACGGCAAACTCTTCTGCCATCGGACGTGGGGTGCCTATCGGCACGGCTGTGTGCTATGAGTCTGTGTACGGAGAATACTGTACGGGGTATGTGCGTAAAGGGGCGCAGCTGCTGGCCGTCATTACCAACGACGCCTGGTGGGGGAATACCCCCGGCTATAAGCAGCACCTGAATTACAGCCGGCTCCGCGCCATCGAAACGCGCCGATGGGTGGCCCGCTGCGCCAACACCGGCATATCGGCCATCATCGACCCCTGCGGCCGCATTCTGGAAAGTACCCCCTGGTGGGAACCCGCCCTCCTGGAAGGCACCGTGGGCCTCTCTACCCGCCAGACCTTCTTCGTCCGCAACGGCGACATAGTGGGCCGCATCTCCGTCCTCCTCTTCGCCCTCCTCCTCCTTGCCGCCCTCTTCAGACCCAATAAAAAAAGGAGATAAACTTACTCCAGCTTATCTCCTTTTTCGTTGTACAATTCATTTTGCAGGACTGTGTAGTCTGTACTTTCTTCCACTTCCAGCCGGATTTTGTAGCGTTTGCGCCACTTGGCTATGAAGGAATTGAACAGACCCCGCTTCAGGTAAGCACCCAGGATGGGGCTGGTTTTCAGTACAATGGACCGTACACCCTTTTCTATGGAATAGAAGGCTATCTTGCGCTCGATTTCTTCGTCAATCACCACGCTGGAGTGGATCTTTCCGGTGCCGTGGCACACGGGACACTGCTCCGATGTGTTGATTTCCGTGACAGGCCGGATCCGCTGCCGGGTAATCTGCATTAGCCCGAACTTGGTGAGCGGCAGCACATTGTGCTTGGCCCGGTCGTCTTCCATCAGCTCCTGCATCAATTTGAACAGGGCATTCTTGTGCTCGTTGGTCTCCATGTCTATGAAGTCCACAATCACAATGCCACCCATATCCCTGAGCCTGAGCTGACGTGCAATCTCTTCTGCGGCAATCTTGTTTACCTCGAAGGAGTTTTCCTCCTGGTCGGCGGTTTTGGTGCGAATGCCGCTGTTTACGTCGATTACGTTCAGCGCTTCCGTGGTTTCAATTACCAGATAGGAACCCTGCCGCATGGGTACCACCTTGCCGAACGAGCCCTTGATCTGACGGGTGACCTCGAAATGGTCGTAAATGGGCTGCTTGCCTTCGTACAGGTGGACAATCTTTTCCTGTTCCGGGGAAATGAGCGAAACGTACTTCCGCGCTTCTTCGGCCACCCGTTCGTCATTGATCCAGATGTTGGAGAACGAGTCGTTGAGGAGATCCCTCAACACGGTTGTCGTTTTGCTGTATTCCGTAAATAACAGGTTTACGGTCTTGTCCTTGGCAATCTTCTTCCAGGAGTTCTCCCACTTCTGAATGAGGGCCTCGGTCTCGCCCACCAGCGTGGCGGCATTCTTGCCTTCGGCGGCGGTGCGGATGATGGCGCCGTAATTGACCGGGAGAATACTCCTTACCAGGGTTTCCAGTCTACGTTTCTCTTCCTTCGAGCCAATCTTCTGCGAGATGGACACCTTTTCGGCGAAGGGGAGAAGTACGATGTTTCGTCCTGCCAATGAAATCTCAGCTGTCAGTCGCGATCCCTTGGTGGAAATCGGCTCCTTCACTATCTGGCAAACAATCATCTGTCCGGGGTGGAGAATCTCCTCTATGCGGCCTTCCTTGGGAAGGGCTTCGCCGATTTTGATTCTGGAATACAAATCCTTGAGATTCGTATTGGTATTGGATTCCCGCACAAACTGGTCGAAGGCGGGAAAATACAGTCCCAGGTCCAGGTAGTGAATGAAGGCTTCCTTCTTGTCTCCGATATCCACAAAGGCAGCATTGAGGTTCGGGAGAATCTTCTTTACCTTTCCCAGGTAAACGTCTCCCACGGTGAACTTGTTCCCAGTGCTGGACTCCGTGTTGTACTCTATCAGCCGGTGATTTTCCATCAGGGCGATATGTACTTCCGTTGACGTTACGTCAACAATCAGATCCTTGTCCGGTTTCTCAGACTCCATTGGAATAAGGTTTTACAGGAAAGGGCCTGCGTGATTTCGCAAGCCCTTTGTTTCCGGGAAGAAGTCTTGTTTACTTCTTCTTGTGGCGGTTCTTGCGCAAGCGCTTTTTACGCTTGTGCGTAGCCATCTTGTGTCGTTTATGCTTCTTACCGTTGGGCATAATGATAGAAAATTAAATGTTATTTCTCTTTAACGGCGTTAACGAAGCTCTTGGCGGGTTTGAAAGCCGGAATGTCATGAGCCGGAATGGTCATGGTAGTTTTGCGGGTGATATTGCGGGCGGCCTTCTGGGCGCGGTGCTTGATGATGAAGCTACCGAAACCACGGAGATAAACCGGGTTGCCAGCAATGATGGAACCCTTCACAACTTTGGTGAATTCTTCTACAACAGCCAAAACCTGCACCTTCTCGATACCGGTGGATTTTGCAACTTCGTTAACAATCTCTGCCTTAGTCATAATATTATAGTTTTGTTTAGCGTTCTGCTTAAAAGCGGGGACAAATTTAGAAAGTTTTTTTCAATCCGCAAAATAATATAAATAAAAACCTGCCAAATAATTAGGCACTTATGCGCGCTTTCACGCTTGGCACGGAGATTGACAATATAGTGTGCCGGACGCTTGTCCCCAGTAGAACTGACAAATTGTCAGCCGGGGGCATGCTGTCCCCTTAATATATATGAAGCTTAACAATTTCAACGGAATGTTTTCCCCTGCCGGGGTAGAAGTAAATATCATGCCTGTCATGGGCGAAGCGGTGTCCACCAAGGTGGATGAGAAGGAACTTCCCGAAGCCCTTCCCATCCTGGCCCTCCGCAACGCCGTCATTTTCCCGGGAACGGTTTTCCCCGTAACGGTGGGCCGCGAAAAGTCCATCCGCCTGGTGGCCGATGCCGAACAGGGCAACGGCTGGCTGGGCGCCGTCCCGCAGCTGGATGTGGCGGTGGAGGACCCTGGTGAGGACGATCTGAACCGCTATGGAACGCTGTGCAAGGTGCTTAAAACCCTGGAAATGCCGGACGGCTCGGTAACTGCCATCCTGCAGGGTATGCGCATCCTCACGCTGGAAAGCATAGTAAGCACGGAACCTTACCTGCTGGGCCGCGCCATCTACCTGGAAGAGGTAGTGCCGGAAATGGACGAGCAGGAAGGCCGGGTACTGGCCGATGCCCTCAAGGACCGCGCGGGAACGGTGGTAAAGTCCTCTTCCTTTGCTCCCAAGGAGGCCATGGGAGCCCTCATGTCCATCGACAATTTCCATTTCCTGGTGAATTTTATCGCCACCACCATCGAGGTGGAGAACTTCCAGGAGCGGGTGAACCTGCTTTCCATCCTGGATATCCACGAGCGCGGTATGGCCCTGCTGAAGGTGCTGGACACCCAAACCCAGTTGCTCCAGATCCGCCAGGAGATTAACCAGAAGGTAAAAACCGATATAGACCAGCAGCAGCGGGAGTATTACCTGAACAACCAGCTCCGCACCATCCAGGAAGAACTGGGCATGGACGAAGGCGAGGAATTCGAGAAAATGCGCCGCAAGGCCGATGAAAAGAAGTGGAGCCAGGAGGTTCGGGCCATCTTCGACAAGGAAATGGCCAAGTTGGAAAAGTTCAACCCTTCTTCACCGGACTACAGCATCCAGCTCACCTTCCTGCAGTTTATGCTGGACCTGCCCTGGGGCGAAATGTCGGAAGACAACCTGGACCTGCAACATGCGCAGGAAGTGTTGGACGAAGACCACTTCGGCCTGGAGACGGTGAAGGAACGCATCATTGAATACCTGGCGGTGCTCAAGCTCAAGGGCAACATGAAGTCGCCCATCCTGTGCCTGTGGGGCCCTCCCGGTGTGGGCAAAACCTCGCTGGGCAAGTCCGTGGCGCGGGCGCTGGGGCGCAAGTACGTGCGCATTTCCCTCGGCGGCATGCACGATGAGGCCGAAATCCGCGGCCACCGTAAAACCTACGTGGGCGCTCTTCCGGGCCGCATCCTGAACGGTATCCAGCGGGCCGGCACCTCCAATCCGGTGATTGTGCTGGACGAGATTGACAAGCTGGCCAGCGACTTCAAGGGAGACCCTTCCAGCGCCCTGCTGGAGGCCCTGGACCCGGAGCAGAACAACACCTTCCACGACAATTACCTGGACGTGGACTACGACTTGTCGCACGTGCTGTTCATCACCACGGCCAACGGTATCGGCTCCATCCAGCCGGCCCTCAAAGACCGTATGGAGCTCATCAACGTTACGGGCTATCTGGCCGAAGAGAAGATGCAGATTGCCAAGAGCTACCTGATACCCAAGCAGTTGAAGGAGCACGGCCTGCTGGAAGACGGCCTGTCGGTGAGTGACGGTGCCCTGCAGGAGATAATCGACCAGTACACCCACGAATCCGGCGTGCGCGGCCTGGAGAAGCAGATTGCCAAGATTGCCCGCGTAACGGCCAAGAAAATTGCCCTGAATCAGGAGTTTCCGGCCGTTATTGGCAAGGAGCACCTGAAGGAATACCTGGGCCTGCCCACTTCCTATCACGACACGGTGAAGGGGAACGAAGGTCCCGGCGTGGTCACCGGCCTGGCCTGGACGGAAATGGGCGGCGAAATCCTCTTTGTGGAAAGCTCCGTTTCCAAAGGCAAGGGCAACCTGTCCATGACGGGTAACCTGGGCGATGTCATGAAAGAATCGGCCCAGATTGCCTGGCAGTACATCAAGGCCCATCCGGAACTGGCGGGCATTACCACCGAGCAGTTCATGGAGAAGGATATCCACCTGCACGTGCCGGAAGGCGCCGTGCCCAAGGACGGTCCGTCGGCCGGTATCACCATGGTTTCGTCCATGGTCAGTGCCCTGCGCGGACAGGCCGTGAAGGAAGGCATTGCCATGACGGGAGAAATGACCCTGCGCGGCCGCGTGCTGCCGGTGGGCGGCATCAAGGAGAAGATCCTGGCGGCCAAACGGGCCGGCGTGCATACCATAGTGATTTCCGAGGAAAACCGGAAAGATGTAGAAGATATCAAGGATATTTACATAAAAGGTCTTATCTTTGTCTATGTGAAAACCATAGCCGATGTTATCGACTATATTTTTTAAGGCATGGACGTTAAAATAGAGCAATCGTGGAAGGTCGCGCTGGCGCCGGAGTTCGGGAAACCGTACTTTGAGCAGCTGGTGCGCTTTCTGCATCAGGAAAAGGCCGCCGGAAAGGTGATCTACCCGCCCGGAAGCCAGATTTTCCGGGCTTTCGAGCTCACGCCGCTGGACCAGGTGAAGGTGGTTATCCTGGGGCAGGACCCCTATCATAACCCCGGAGAAGCCATGGGGCTTTCCTTTTCGGTTCCCGACGGCGTCCGTATGCCGCCTTCCCTCCGGAACATCTTCGCCGAAATAGAATCCGACCTGGGCGTCCGCATGAGCGGCCGGCCCAATCTGGAGAACTGGGCCCGGCAGGGCGTGCTGCTCCTGAACAGCATCCTTACGGTAGAGGCCGGAAAGGCTGCTTCGCACCGCGGCATCGGCTGGCAGGAATTCACCGATGCGGTTATCCGCACCCTTTCGGAGCGCCGCGAGGGCATTGTTTTCCTGCTTTGGGGCAACTTCGCCAAGGCCAAAGCCGCGCTCATAGACCCTTCCAGACATCATGTGCTGCAGGCGGCCCATCCTTCGCCCCTGGCGGGCGGGGCTTTCTTCGGCTGCCGCCATTTTTCCAAAACCAACCAAATCCTAGTATCCGAGGGTAAAACCCCTATCGACTGGCAGTTATGACAACCAAAGCTCTGTTTCCCGGCTCCTTCGACCCGTTTACAGCCGGCCATCTGAATATCCTCAAGCGCGCCCTCACCATGTTCGACGAGGTTGTGGTGGCCGTGGGTATCAACCAGGACAAACGCGGCTTCTTCGACATGGACAAGAAGCTGGACATTATCCGGCAGGCTACCAAGGGCATCCCCGGCGTTTCGGTAATCCAGTACGACAACCTTACCATAGATACCTGCCGCCAGCTGGGCATCCGGCACATCGTGCGGGGCGTGCGCAACATGATAGACTTTGAGACGGAACGCTCCATTGCCGATGCCAACCGCCGGCTGGCTCCGGAAGTGGAAACCATTATTATTCCTACCGCCCAGGAGTTCGCGCACATCAGTTCTTCGGCCGTGCGGGATATCCTCAAGCACGGCGGAGACTATTCGGCCTTCATTCCGGAGGGCGTAGTCCTATGAAAAAGTTCCTCCTGCTGGTTGCGGGCTGCCTGCTGGCCCTCGGCCTCCGGGCCCAGTCCTACGACGAGCTGGGCGCCAGGCTGGAAGAGTACTTCGCCGCCCTGACGGGGGAGAGTTCCGCCGTGCAGAATGCCGAGGCCGATTTCCTGATAGAATCCTGCCAGGACTCGCTGGTGAGGCAGTACGTGGCCCTTAAGGTGTACGACCACTACCTTCAGTCCAAAATTATGGGTGACGAGGCGGTGGCGGTGCATGTGGCCGAAAAATGGTTCCTCTCCGGCGCCATTCCCATGCATTCCGATGCCGATATGCTTAACGCGCAGGTGTTCGTGATGTTCAACCGGAGCTCCCTTATCGGCCAGCCTGCCCCTTCCGTTACGCTTAAGGACAGCCTGGGACAGGAGGTGACAATCCCCGCTGCAGGGGGCTACAGTGCCATTTATTTCTACGACACCTCCTGCTCTACCTGCAAAGTGGAAACCCCGCGCCTGCGGCAGCTCATGGAAGAAGGCCGCTACCCCCTCACCGTTTATGCGGTAAACGTGGGCGATTTGGCCGATGCCTGGGAGGAGTACCGGAAGAATCTTCCCGGCGCCGTCCACCTGTGGGACCCGCTGCACGAAAGCGACTGGCAAATCCAGTACGGCGTGCTGCAAACGCCCAAGTTGTTCCTGATAGGCCCCGACGGGGTTATCCTGGGGCGGGGACTGGATACGCCGGCGCTCCGGCTGCTGCTGGAGAAGGAACTGGACCAGTCAAGCTACGTCTATGGGGAAGCGGCCCGGCTGGAACGTTTCGGCCAGCTGTTTTCGGCCTATGGAGATTCCCTTAAGACGGCCGATATCCTGGAAATGGCCGACCTGCTGGCGGCCCGTACCCTGGGGGAAGGCCATGTGCCGGCCTATAAGCAAACCATCGGAGACCTGCTGTATTACCTGTATTCCCAGCGTTCGGAGGCCTGTCGGGAGGCCATCGGCCCCTTTGTGGAACGCTTCATTCTGGCTTATGACGTGTGGGATGCCACGGAGGACAAGACGCAGGTGCTTTCCCTGGCCAATCTGCTGCTGGACTTCAGCTCCCGCAGCCCGGTGGGCTCGCCGGTCCCGGACTTGCAGGTGCCGGGTGTGCTTCGGCGGAAAGGCTGCCTTTTTGTGCGCGCTTCCCGCCCCGGAACCTATTCCCTGCGGGCCCTCAAGGGCAATCCGTCCTATGTGGTCTTCTACTCGCCGGACTGCTCCTCCTGCAAGGAAACCCTTTCCGCCGTTGATGCGCTGGTGCGGCAAAACCGCAAGGCCCGCGTCCTCCTGGTAGATATGGACGCCGTTTTTGTGGACCAGCCGGACCTGGCCGCCCGCCTGCTGGACTGTTTCGACCTTTCCACCCTTCCCTTTGTGCTGGAACTGGCCCCCGACGGCACGGTCCTTCGCCGCTACGTCCAGCTGTAGCCATCATTCCCGTTTCTCCTTCGTCATTCCCG
>CAMJKI010000012.1 GCA_946406355.1 uncultured Bacteroidales bacterium
CCAGGTCCAGCATAATGCTGTCGGGGCCGTAGATATGGGCATCGGCCATCATTCCGGGATTGTTGCCCGGAACGAACATCATGGTTCTCCTTAGTCTTTCCATACGTCCTTTCCCGTTGCCCGGACGGCAGCTGCGGTAACCCGCGCCCGGATGGTACAATCCAAAGCACCCTTGTCAATGGCCTCTATATGCGCATCCTTGATGCCGAGGCCTTCCAGGGTGTCTGTAATTACTGCTTTAATCTGCCGCCCGAACTGGGCCGCCACGGAGCTCTGCAACTCCACTTCCAGCCCCTCCCCGGGGCCGATGGTGATCATAATATCGCCGGACTCCAAAGTACCGGCCACTGCTTCTTTCATAGCTTACATTTATTGGATTTCCTGTATGTTGTTGCAAACCCATGGCCATCCTCGGCCCTGTAAGAGGAGGGGGCCCCTTTGGGGAGGGTCGCAAAGCGACGGTTTGCAATAACATACAGGAAATGCATGACTATTTCTGATGTGCAGGACGAAGGAGGTCCAGCACTACTTTTACGGGGTTGAAGGTTTCTATGGGCACCTCTACGAAGAGGGTGTTCCAGTCGCTCATGGCGCCGTTCCACAGGCCCGGGAGCTCCAGGGCCTTGAGTTCGCGGCCCTCGTAGCTCTTGGAGCTGATGAAGCCGGCCTCGGGATCTACGTACTTGAGCAAGTCGAACTTACCACCCTTATAGTCCCTGAGGCAGCACACCAGATCTACCGGATTGAAGTGCGTGGCGCGGGACATGGCTGCCATGGCGCCTGCGTCGTCCTTGTTAATTTGAACGCTTTCCAGGATTTGGAGGCTGGTGCAGCCGTCCTTGCCGGCAATCACGTACGGACCGCCGCCTGGTTCCCCTTCGTTTCGCACCATGCCGCAAACGCGGATGGGCCGATTGAGTTTGGCGCGGAGCATCTCTACCCGCTCGGCCTCATTGCGGGCCAGCGGCATCTGGATGCAGAGCGTTTTGTCCAGGAAATTCTCTATCTCGTTGCAAAGCTGCACGGAAGGCTCCTGGTCCAGTTTCCGGAGATAGCCGAAAATGCAGTCCCGCAGCTGCAGGGCAACGCCCATGAGCACCTGCTTGTATTCGGCCGTAACGGGCAACAGCTTTTCGTGCGCCACATTATCTATATTCTTGATGCTCACCAGCTCGTCTTCCACTTTGTTCAGGTTGTAGATGAGGGCACCGTGCCCGGCCGGACGGAAGAGCAGGCTGCCGTCGGCCTTGCGGAAAGGCTTGTTCTCCATATCCACGGCCAGCGTGTCCGTAGCCTTGTCCTGGAAGGTGAAGCTGATGTTGTATTTTACGCCGTAGCGGGCCTCGTAGGCCGATTTCACCGCGCCGATGGCCTCTTCGAAGAGTTCCCGGTGCTCCGGCGAGATGGTGATGGTGAGGTTGCAGCTGTCGTCGGCATTGCGCATGTATTCCTGCGCTTCTACCAGATGTTCGGCAATGGCCGTGCGAACCTCGGCGGGATAGCGGTGGAATTTGAGCACGCCCTTGGGCTTGGCACCGTAGGCAAGGCCATCTTCCTTCAGGAGCATCCGCAAGGCCTTGAGCCGATAGGCGGCGCTGTCTTCCGGTTCTCCGAAGAGCTCCGGCGTGTAGAAGGCAAAGTCCTTGATGCGGGCGGCCAGCCTGGCGCCGGGAGCATCGGCCGGGAGGTCTTCCCCGCCTTCCAGTTTGGCAAGGCCGCCGAACATGTCCTTGAACATGCGCGAAGCGGCACCGGAAGCCGGCACAAACTTGCTTTTTCCGCTGATTTGGGCATTCTTATAATAGGCAACAGCCTCTTTCACCGCCTCCGGGCCCAGCACCCGGATACCGCGTTCCGGCGTGGCGGGGCCTACAATCTTCATCCAGGGGAAGCCGCTGCGGAAATAATCCGTCTGGCGCGACACCTGACGGGGATCGGCCCCCCGCTCCTGGATTTGCTGAATGTCTTTTTGAGTAAACATGTGTGTTATGTGGTTAGTCAGTTAGTGTCAGTCTATGTAAAATTCCCGTCTGTAGTTGTATTCGCTCCTGAGCTTTTCGAAGCAGTCGGGTTGGGAGCGGAACAGGAAATCGTCGGTAAAAATGGGGTAATTGTACTGCAGGATAGCGGCAATCTCCCCCTGCGATTTGCCGCTTACATCGATGGCGGTGGGACGCAGCGCCTCGTCGTCCGTCACCGGAGCGAAATTGTACAGTTCCCGTATGCCGAAATGGCGGGCAACGGCCTGTACGGCCCGGGCTGTACCGTTCTGCTTTCCCTGATAGGAATAGCCGGCGATGTGCGGGGTGGCAATATCGCAAACCTCTATGAGATTGGGGTTAACGTCCGGTTCGTTGCACCAGGTGTCCAGCACCACGGCGCCCAGCTTGGGACGGGCGTGCAGCAGGGCGGCCTCATCTACTACCTCTCCGCGGGAAGCGTTGATAAAGATGGTTCCCGGCTGTATCTTTTCGAAGAAACCGGTCCCGGCCATTCCGCGCGTGGTATCGTCCAGCGGCACATGCAGGGTAACCACCTGTGATTCCTCCAGAAGCTGTTCCAGGCTCACGAAGCCTTCCGGCCCTTCCGCTTCGGCCCGAGGCGGGTCGTTCAAAAGCACCCGGAAGCCCAGGCTGTGCGCCATCCTTTCCACAAGCTTGCCAACATTGCCAACACCTATAATGCCAATGGTGGCGCCGTCCAGTTTGATGGAGCGCCGGGAAGCCACGCCATAAAGGGCCGAAAACACATAGTCCATAACGCCGCCGGCATTGCAGCCTTCGGCATTTTTAACCTCTATACCATGAAGCCTGCACCATTCCAGGTCTATATGGTCTGTGCCGATGGTGGCACTGGCTATCATCTCTACGCGGGAACCGGAAAGGGTTTCCTCATTGCACTTGGTACGGGTACGGATAATAATGGCATCGGCATCCTGCATGGCGGCCCGGTCGATGGCCCTGCCGTCCAGATACACCACATTGGCATAAGGCTCCAGAACGCCCTTCAGAAAAGGAATATTGGTGTCTGCGACAATTTTCATGTGGTGCCAAAAATCAGTCCACAAATATAGCTAAAATCGCAGACATTTCCACCTATTTCAAGATTAATTCTCTTATGAAATTTACCGTTCGGTTATCGGCCGTAAAGAGTTTGTCCCGGGACAGCCAGTCGTTCATCTTTTCTACCAGCACATCCTTCTGGAAATAGAGTTGGTTGCGGATTACGGAAGAGTTTAGCGTGATGTAGAGCCTGCCGTCCCGGAAGAAACGCTTGAGCGTGAAGGGACCGGCGCCGGAGCAGGCGTCCCAGGCTTCGAAAATGCGCTGCGTATTGAGCCCGGCAGCTATTTTCATGGATTTGATATACTGCTGCACTACCTCTTCCATGGAGAGGGCCTGCTTGCGGTGCAGGCGCACCGGGGAGCTTTCCTGCTTCATAGCTGCTCCACGCGGGAGAAGGCGCCCCCGGCCGCGTTGAAATAGGCCCTGTCTTCCGTGAGCCTGTCCACAATGGCCCGGATGCGCACAGGATCTGTATCGGTAATGAAAATCTGGCCGAAGTCGCTGCCCGCCACCAGGCCGATGAGGTTGGCGATGCGGTCCAGGTCCAGCTTGTCGAAAACGTCGTCCAGCAGCAGCAGAGGCGCAAAGCCGTAGTTCTTCTTCATAATCTCGTACTGGGCAAACTTGAGGGCCACCAGGAAAGACTTCTGCTGCCCCTGCGAACCGGCGCGACGGATGGGATGGCCGTCCAGGGTAAAAAGGAAATCGTCCCGCTGCACGCCGCAGGAGGTGTAGCGGAGGGCCAGATCCCGGTCCCGGCGGGCGGCGAAAAGCTCCGAAAGGGAGCCCTCGGCCAAGTCCGACCGGTATTCCACGGCCACCTGTTCCTTGCCGCCGGAAATGAGGCGGTAGTATTCGGCCACCAGGGGATTCAAATCATTGGCCAGACGGCCGCGGGCGGCAAAAATGGTGGCGGCGGACGATTCCATCTGGCGGTCCAGCACGGTGAGGAGGTCCCAGTCCTGCAGGCCGTCCTTCAGGAGGCGGTTCCGCTGCGCCAGCAGCCTGGCATAGGCCTGGGCGGCGGCCAGATATTCCCGGTCCATCTGGGAAAGCACCGCATTGGAAAGGCGGCGGCGCTCCTCCCCGGAATCGCTCACCAGCGCGGCGTCCGAAGGGGAAATCATCACAACAGGCAGCAGGCCGATATGTTCGGCCAGGCGGGAGCAGGGTTTGTCGTCCCGCACCAGCTTTTTGCCGTCGGCCCCCACCTTGAGGGAAAAACGCGATTCCAGGCCGTTCTCCATGGCATAAGTACCGCCAACGGTAAAGCCCTCCGTGCCGTAGCGCCAGTTGCTGCGGTCCGGCGCCGGGAAAGCGCTCTTGGTCATGGAAAGGTAGTAGATGGCGTCCAGCAGGTTGGTCTTCCCCGCCCCGTTGCTGCCGCTGATGCAGTTTACGTTGGGCGAGAAAGAAACTTCCTGGAAGCGGATATTCCGGAAGTCCTGTACCACTATTTTCCTGAGGATGGGCATGGCTCACGCGTTTCAATTGCAAATATACATTTTTTTTCCTAAATTTGCGGGCTGAAATCAAGCTTAGCAAATAAGATAAAACGTAATTATACTATGGCAAAGAAAACCACAGAAGAGGAAATCCGCCAGCAGAATGTAGCAGAGGCGGTATCCAAGACCGAAGTGTTCTTCAAGGAGAACGGAAAATTCATTTACGGCTGCGTGCTGGCCGTGCTCATCATCGCCCTGGCCATCCTGGCCTACAACCGCTTCATCCTGCAGCCCAAGAAGGTGCAGGCCCAGGACCAGATGGTCCGTGCCGAGCAGTGGTTCGAGGCCGGCGAGTACGAGCTTGCCCTTAACGGCGACGGCAACGACCTGGGCTTCGAGGACATCATCAGCCAGTTCGGCGCCAAGGGCGGCGAGTCCGTGTACATGTATGCCGGACTTTCCAAGCTCCACCTGGGAGAATACGAGGACGCCATCAAGTACCTCAAGAAGTACAACGGAGAGGATCCCATCCTGCTGGGCCGCGCCCAGTGCTGCATCGGCGACGCCTATGTAGGCCTGGAAGACTACTCCACCGCCATCAGCTGGTTCGAGAAGGCCGCCAAAACCACGGACAACGTGTATGCCGCCGCCTACCTCCTGAAGGCCGGCATCGCCTACGAGGAAATTGGAAACGCCGACAAGGCTCTAGCCTGCTACAAGGAAATCAAGGACAAGTGGGCCAATGCCCCCGAGGCCGCCGAAATTGACAAGTACATCACCCGCATCGAAACCGCCGAGTAATATGGGAAGAGCATTTGAATTCCGCAAAGAGCGCAAGATGAAGCGTTGGGGCCACATGGCCAAAACCTTCACCAAACTGGGCAAGGAAATCACCATCGCCGTCAAGCAGGGCGGCGCCGAAGTGACCGGCAACCCCCGCCTCCGCGCCCTCATCGCCGAGGCCAAGAGCGAGCAGATGCCCAAGGAAAACATCGAGCGCGCCATCAAGAAGGCCACCGAGGCCAAATCCGGTGACTTCAAGGAAATCGTCTACGAAGGCTTCGGTCCCTTCGGCATCGCTTACCTGGTAGAGGCCGCAACGGACAACAATACCCGTACCGTGGCCAACGTGCGCAGCTACTTCACCAAGTGCGGCGGCTCCCTGCAGACCAGCGGCAGCGTGGCCTTCATGTTCGACCACAAGTGCGTATTCCGCATCAAGGAGAATCCTGCCGCCCCCATCGACATCGAGGAACTGGAGCTGGAGCTCATCGACTTCGGCGCCGAGGAAGTGTTCAAGCAGGAAGTGGAGGACGAGGACGAGAACGTAACGGTGGAAATCTCCATCTACGGCGACTACACCGCCTACGGCCAAATCCAGAAGTACATTGAGGAAAAGGGCTACGAGCTCATTTCCGGCGGCTTCGAACAGATTCCCAATGTGGACCTGAAGGAAGTTACCCCGGAGCAGCGTGCTACCCTGGAGAAACTCACCGGCCTGCTGGAAGACGACGAAGACGTTACCAACGTGTACACCACCATGGCTCCCGAAGCCGAGTAAGTTACACCTGAACATATAAAGCCGGGCCTCCGGGTCCGGCTTTATTTTGCTATGAAAAGACTCTCGTTCCTGCTGCTGATACTTCTTTCCTGCTCCTGCGGCGTTATCCGCCACAGGGGTTCGGAAACGTATCTCCCCGGACCGCCCGTGAGGGAAGGATACAGCCCGGAAGGCATTGTGGAAATTGTAGAGCAGCCCTGCAGCGTGCCCGGCCCCACTTTCCGGCGCTTAATTGTGTACTTGCCGGCCGATTACTACCGCGATGTCACCAGGCGCTATCCAGTGTTTTACCTGCTGCACGGAGCCCGCGGCTACGAAACCTCATGGATCCGCAAAGGTCGGGTGTACCAGACCACGGACAGCCTGTGGCGGGAAGGCCTGGCAGAGCCCTGCATCGTGGTAATGCCCAACGTGAATTCCTATAAAGACGACCAAGACTTCGAAGGCGGCCGGTTCAAGGACGCCTGGGAATCCATCTGGGAAGTGGACGGAACCGTGGAGTACGCTTTTGTGAATGATGTGGTCCATCTGGTGGACAGCGTGTACCGCACCATCCCCGACAAATCGCACAGGGCCGTGGCAGGCCTGTCGGTGGGCGGCTATCAGAGCATCTGGCTGGGCGCCAACCATCCCGACGTGTTCGGCTACATCGGCGCCTATTCCCCTTACATGTGGTGCCTGGGGAGAGACCGGGGCTACAAAAAGCAGTTTTACAGCCAGCTGCACCGGAAGATGGCCATCCAGTTTTCCGATCCGCCGGAAGGCTATTACCTGTATGCCGGCAAATGGGACATCATGCGTCCTTCCACCCTTAGCGTCCACCGCTATATGAACCGCAAGGGCTATGCTCACGACTACCAGAAATATCCCGGCAGCCATGACTGGCACAACGGCTGGATAGAAGAGTATGCCGATATGCTGGGACGTGTATTTAAACCCTGTGAACCTGAAAATGAAAATCTTATTTGTAATCAATAGTTACTACGCCAGCGGCAACGGCATGGCGGCCTCGTGCCGCCGCACGGCCCAGTACCTGCAAAAAGCCGGACACGATGTGCGCGTACTCTCTGGTCCCAACCTGCTTGCCGATGAGCCTCAGCCGGAATTTCCGCTCAAGCGCTTCATTTTCCCCATCTTTCAGCCCATGATTGACTCGCTGGGGTACCAGTATGCCTCATCGGACCCGGTTATGATACGGAAAGCTATAGAATGGGCCGACGTGGTGCATCTGGTAGAGCCTTTTGTGCTGCAGTACAGGACCATCAAAATAGCCGAAGAACTGGGCAAGCCCATTACTACCACCTATCACCTGCACCCGGAGAACATCACCTGCCACATGGGTCCGCTGTTCTACTGGAAAGGCCTGAACCGTTCCCTGCTGCGCATCGCACGCCGTTACATCTATAACCACTGCTATGCCGTGCAATGTCCTACCGAGAATGTGCTGGACCGCCTTCGCCGTTATCATTTCAAGGCTAAACTGGAACTCATTTCCAACGGTGTAATCCCCGATGCCTGCATCCGTCCCGTTGAGCCGCCCCAGGATTACTTGGATCCGGAACGTCCGCTGGAAGTAATCTATATCGGCCGCCTGTCTGCCGAAAAAGATCAGATAACGCTCTTGCAGGCCATGCGTTACTCCCAGTTCACCCAGCGCATCCAGCTGCACTTTGCCGGGCAGGGAGACGCGGAGAAAAAGATCAAACGGCTGGCCGCCAAGCTGGTAAAAGAAGGCGTTCTCAAGTATGAGCCCATCTTCACCTTCGAGGACCGTGACGGGCTGCGCCGGCTGGCCGCAGGGGCCGATCTGGCCATCCACTGCGCCACCATCGAGGTGGAAGGCCTGTCCATTATGGAGGCTCTGCAGCAAGGCGCTGTTCCCGTCATCGCCCAGGGACATACCACAGGTACTGCCCAGTTTGCCCTGGACCGCCGCAGCCGCTTCCCGGAAAAGAATCCGGAGGCGCTGGCGAACCGCATCGATTACTGGCTTTCCCATCCCGAGGAACGCTGGGACATGGGCCAGCGCTACGCAAAGAGCATGGAAAAGTACGACATCGCCGAATCGACGAGCCGTCTCATTTCCATGTTTGAGGAAGCTATTGAGCGGAACTAATTGATAACAAGCACATAACCGCCACCCGGCGCCAGATGTGCCTTTACCTTACCACCGGAGACCAGTGCTCCGGTTTTTTTGTAGTCCCGTGCGGCCCGGTGGGCGTTTACGCCATCCTGGTAGGCAGTACCCCTGGTTTTGTCGGCCGGGAGGAAACTGAGGTCTATTTCCAGGTCGCGGGCCTCCCAGCCGTTGAGGGCGCCGATGTACCAGGCGTCGCCCTTCCGGCGGGCCATTACCACGTACTCCCCTATCTTGCCATCCAGGGCGATGGTTTCGTCCCATACGGTGGGTACGGAGGCGATGAATTCCGTGCACTCGAGTTCCTGCAGGTAATTGGACGGGGAATCGCACAGCATGGTGAGCGGAGCGTCGAACACAATGTATTCGGCCAGCTGGTGGCAGCGGGTGCCCTGTGACATGGGTTCGCTGTTCACGGCGCGGAAATTAGCCCTGGTGCCGTTGCGCATGGCGCCCTGTGTATAATCGGCCGGACCGGCTACCAGACGCACGAAAGGTATGGTTACATCATAGGTAACCTCATCGGCCCGCTGGTTCCACTTCATATTTTCCAGGCCGTACACGCCCTCGAAGTTGATTACGTTTGGATAAGTGCGGTTGAGGCCCGTGGGCTTGAAGGCGCCGTGGAAATCGCACATCATGCCGTAGCGGGCGGCCGTTTCCGCAGCGCGGCGGTAGAACTGCACCATCTGCTGGTCGTCGTAGTCCATGAAGTCTATCTTCCAGCCCTTGATGCCCATGGCCGAATACTTGGCGCACACGGCCTCCATATCCTGGTTGAAAGGCCAGCAGCCGGCCCAGAGGATGAGGCCGACGCCCTTTTCCAGCGCATACTTGCTGAGCATTTCCAGATCGATTTCCGGAACTATGTCCAGCAGACTCTTTCCCACCACCGACCAGCCTTCGTCCAGGATCACGTACTCAATGCCCTTGGCCGAAGCGAAGTCGATGTAATACTTATAGGTTTCGTTGTTGATGCCGGCTTCAAAGTCTACGCCGTAGATATTCCAGTCGTTCCACCAGTCCCAGGCCACCTTGCCGGGCTTTACCCACGACCAGTCCTTATCTTCGGCAGGTGTTGCAAGCCGATATACGAAGTCGCTCTGGGCCAGCTGACGGTCTTCCGTGGCCACAATGATGCCCCTCCAGGGCAGGATCTCAGTATCTTTGGCAATTACATCGGCCCGCTTGCGAACAATGCGCTGGAGCTTGTTGTGGCCGTCGCGGTCCACCTCCGTGGGCACTTCGGCATAAATGCCGTAGAGGTTGGGAGTGCCGCCATCGTTGCCCAGGAACATGCCGGGGTAATCCAGCAAGTCGCTCTCCACCAGGCAGATCCTGATGCCGTTGGCCGCCTCTATGGTGATGGGCAGGAACACCAGGTGTCCACGGTCCCATTCGCTTAACTTGTGATACTGGTAAGTAGATTCAAAGGAGGTGTAGAACTGGGAGCCGTCGTTGTCGCCGTTTCCCGTGTAGGGCACATAAGCCGGCCAGTCTTCGGCAAAGCGGAAAGTAGCTTTCTCGCTCTTCACCGTTACAGGTTTCTGGGGCTCGTAACGGTAGGCGGCGCCGTCGTTATAGGCGCGGAACACCAGGTCCCAGCCTTTGGCTTTGAGCCTGAGTTCATTGCAAACGTCTTTTACTTCACTGCGCTTGAACAGGGCCGTCTGGAAGCTCTGGTTCCGGGCCGATTTCACCGCCTTGGTGAACTTGGTACCGGGGCCGAAAAGCGTACCGTCCTCCAGCGTAAGGCCGATTTCCGACGGGGTGATGAGCTGCTGTCCGTCGTAACTCACGGCATAAGTGAGCACGGAACCGGTTTGGACGCTGATTTGCAAACGTCCGTCCGGGGAAAGCAGAGAATAATCCTTGGCAGCTGCTGTAAAAGCCAGCAATAATGAAAGAAGGGCAATGAACTTTTTCATGAACATAAACTTTTCCACAAATTTGCGAATACTTTCGTAAAAAATCAATATATTTGTTTCACTAATCCTAAATTCTTTTAGTATGAGAAAGTACATTGCAGAATGCGTAGGCACCTTTGTGCTCACCTTCCTGGGCTGCGGAACAGCCATGTTCCTGGGTTGTAACACCCCGGCCGGCGTAGTGGGAACCGCTATCGCCTTCGGTCTGGCCGTTGTCGCCATGGCGTACACCATCGGCGGCATCAGCGGCTGCCACATCAATCCCGCCATCACCCTGGGCGTCGCCCTCTCCGGACGCATGAGCTGGAAGGACGCCTGCGGCTACTGGGTGGGTCAGGTAATCGGCGGTATCATCGCCGGTGCCGTTCTGCTGCTGCTCACCAATGTGGTCAGCGCCCCGGATCTTACGGGCGGCCTGGGCTCCAACGGCGTTGCCAATGCCGGCGGCGTGGGCGGTGCCATCCTGGTGGAAATCATCGCCACTTTCCTGTTTGTGCTGGTAGTACTGGGCACTACGGATGCCAAGGTGGGCGCCGGGAACTTTGCCGGCCTGGCCATCGGCCTCTCCCTCATCCTGATTCACCTGGTATGCATCAACCTCACCGGCACTTCCGTGAACCCGGCCCGTTCCATCGGCCCGGCCCTCTTTGCCGGCGGTGAAGCCCTGGCCAATGTATGGGTATTCATCGTTGCCCCGCTGGTGGGCGGTGCCCTCAGCGCCCTGGTGTGGAAGGGCCTGGCTCCCAAGGAGAAATAAGCTCCTGCAATCAGTTAAAAAATAAGCGGCCCGGGCGGGTCGCTTATTTTTTTAGAGATTGCCGACGGCTATCATGTTGTGCACCGTCTTCAGGAAATTGAGTACCTTGTGCTTGTACATCTCAGGATCCTTCTGGAAGGAATTGGCATGGACCGCACCATGGCACACGTACTTCTCCTTATAGCCTTTGGTTTTGGCATCATATACCATCTGGAGGTTATCGAAGGGCACAAAGGTATCTGCGTCTCCATGGATAAAGAGCATGGGCTTTTCACACTTGGCGACCTGCTTTACCGAAGAGGCTTCCCAGAAGCTCCAGCCATGTTGCCGCTTGGTTACCAGGCTGGCGCTTTGCAGCACATCCGGAGGTATAAAACCAAAACTCTGCTTCCGGTTGTTGTTAAACTGGACCACAACCGAAGCGTAACCACAGTCTTCCACAAAACATTTAACGTAGTCCGGCAGGGGTTCACCGCTTGTCATCATCACCGTGGCGGCGCCCATGGAAACGCCATGGAGAACCATAAAGTCGTCTTTGAACAGATCGTGAGCCACATCTATCCACTTGATCATATCCAGGCGGTCTTTCCATCCCATCTGGATTTCTTCACCCTCCGAGTAGCCGTGATACTGCAGGTCCGGAAACAGGACATTGTAGTTGAATTCGTCCCGGTACATCCTTACCAGATACAGGAAAACGAAGTGATTGTCTCCGTAACCATGTACCACGATAGCGGTACCGTTGGCATTTGCAGGATCCTTTGCAGGTACGGAGCAGGCATGCAGTTTATGCCCTTCTTCGCTGGTAATCCAATGGTCCTTCAGGATACCCTGGGCCTTGAGGTCATCGTACCAGGCCGTGCTACCCGGAAGCAGGGAATCGGCCTTGTGACGCGTACGTTCAATGTCATCCACACCGTGCGGAGTAGGCTGCAAGGCGTACTTGGACATGAACTTGCCGGCCAGGCAGCTGTTCAGGGAAACGGCCATCACCAGGATGGCGGCAGCATGCATAATCTTTTTCATAGGCCTAGAACTGATAGTTAATGCCGATACCGATCCAGGGATCTGCAGCCATGTTGGGTCCATAGAAGCAGTGGGCAAACTCGGCCGAAATGATGAAATTCTGGTTCATGGCAATCTTAAGGCCAGCACCTGCGCTATAGATAAACTTGCTCATGTTGGGATCGTAAATCTTGGCATCATAGTTTACGTGAGATTTCGCGAACTCCGGATTATCCATAAGACTGAGCAGTTCGGGATCATATTTAACCTCATTGAGCACATTGTTGCGATACTGCTTGGTAATGTAACCGGCATCAAAGAACGGGTTCAGTGCAATATAGAAGTACTGGTTGAAGAGCTTGAAATTCACCAGCTTCACGCGGAGTTCCAAGTTGGCCCAGGCCAAACCTTCGGCCAGAATACGATTCTCACGCAGACCGCGGATGGTGTTGGAAGAACCGAAGCCTTCGGAAATCATGTTACGCTGAACCAGCAGCGGAACGTTCTGAATCATGTAGAAGGGTGTTTCACCGGCAATGGTCTGCTGCCAGGCCAGCCGATAGGCAAATACCGGATCGCCGGCCTTGATGTGGATGGGAATGTCGATGTAGTGACGGAAATAGACGCAGGCCTTCAGGTACGGATGCTTGAGGACGTTACCATTGAGGTAAGCCTCGGCCCAGATACCCTTGTTGGGAGCGGCTTCTATGTCGCGGGTGTCGAACACAAGACCGGCATTCAGCTCAAGAGCGGTACCGCCATTTTTCTCATCTTCTGTAATGGCCCCCATCTGGATGTAACGATGATAGAGGGTAAGCTCTGTATCATAGTAACTCTTCTGGGTGCTGTTTTTGTCGGGTTTGACACCGTTGTCGTGCATTTCGCCCAGCTTCCAGTTCCAGAAGTTAATACCGGCAGCCCAGTTAAGGTTATCGGTGATGCGCCCCTGGACGTTTGCCAGCCCCCTGATCATCCGGCGGCTCATGCCGTAATAGTTGACATCATTCCCGGTTATAGTGTGAATATCTCTCTTGGACCAAAGGCCATAATCCTGAACCGAAGCGGGACCATTAAAACCCCAGAAGCTGTACAGAGGATCATTTACAAACGTAAAGGAGGCATTCACGCGCATGTTGGGAATCAGATACTTGGAGTCATAGGCCAAATATGCACGCATACGATGGCTGTGGGTGAAATAGGAAAACTCCCAACTAATCTTGTGGAGGGGATCCGGATAGGTATTGCCGTCGCCATAGTAATAGACGTCGCCGAAAGCGCCGGCCTGGAAGCCATTATCAACCGAATAGGTGGCGGTGGGCAGGACGCCGAAACTCCATCCTTTCTTAACTTCCTTTTCTTTTTCCTCCTGGGCAAAGGCCGACAAGGCCGCACCAGCCAAGAGGAGAATGGCTATTAATCGTTTCATAAGGAGACTAGTTTAGTTTAGTTTATATGTGTTAGTTTTTGGTTATCAATCAGTTACCCCCCCCCACGCCGACATCGGAAAGTTCGGCGTCCAGCTTCTCGTACACCGAGTTGTTGGACTTGTACTCCGGAACAATTTCCTTCATCTTACGGACGGTATCCATGTCGTTGAAGCGCTTGGAAATATCTATGAGTTCGGTAATTTCCTTATCTACCGTCTCGTAATCGTATTCCCGCACCTGGGCGATACGGATTTTCTCGTGGAAGGTAGGTTTGGTGCCCTCCATTTCGTTGAGCACTTCCTCGTACAGTTTCTCCCCTTCCCGCAGGCCGGTGTACTCAATTTTAACGTTTTTGGCGCCGGAAAGGGCTATCATGCGCTTGGCCAGGTCGGCAATTTTAACAGGCTGGCCCATGTCAAAGACGAAAATTTCTCCGCCATTACCCTTGGTTCCGGCTTCCAGTACCAGCTTGCAGGCCTCCGGAATGAGCATGAAGAAGCGTACAATCCGTTCGTCGGTAACGGTGAGGGGGCCACCGTTCTTGATTTGTTCGCGGAACAGCGGAATAACGGAACCGTTGGAGCCCAGCACATTGCCGAAACGGGTTGTAACGAACTGTGTATAATCCTGCCTCGACTTGGAACCGCGCGGACCCACATGGTTCTTGCGCTGTTCCAATGCCTCCAGCTTGAGCTTGCGGTCCAGGCTTTGGACGTAAATTTCGCAGATACGCTTGCTGCACCCCATAACGTTGGTAGGGTTAACAGCCTTGTCCGTGGAAATCATCACAAACTTCTTCACACCCACCTGGACGCTAAGATCGGCAATAATCTTGGTGCCGGCCACATTGTTGAGCACGGCCTCCGACGGGTTGTCTTCCATCATGGGCACATGCTTATAGGCTGCAGCGTGGAAAACATAGTCCGGCTTGAAGGAGGTGAAGATGTATTCCATGCGGGTGCGGCGGTCTATACTGGTAACAACCACCTCGCAGGGCACATCGGGAAAGTCCTTGGCCATCATCAGACGTACATCGTGCTGGGGCGTTTCGGCCTGGTCTATGAGCATCATCTTCTCCGGGCCGAAGCGGGCCACCTGGCGCACGATTTCCATGCCGATGGAGCCGGCCGATCCGGTGATGAGCACGCGCTTGCCTGCCAGCTGCTCCCCTACCGAGTTCATATCTACCCGGATTTCCGAACGCGGAAGCAGGTCTTCCACACTCACTTCCTTAATCTGAATGCTTTCGGCACCTTCCTCCAGGATTTCTCCGTTTTTGATACTGGCTTCCTGGGCGTCGTGTGCCATGAAGATTTTGCAGCCGTTCTCTATGAAAATATCCTGGATCTTCTGGTTGGCACGGAATTCATTTACCCGTTGCGGACTAACCAGTACAGCCTGGATGCCTTCCTTCTTGATAATGGCGTCAATGTCGTCGTCCAAACAATACACCGGGGCGCCCAGCAGACGCATGTTCTGGATTTTATGCGAATGGGAAATGAAGCCTTTAAGCTCGAACTGAACAGGACTCTGGGTACGGATATACTTGGCCAGGCCGATACCGCCGGTGAGGGCACCGTAAATGAGCACGTGCAAGGCTTGGGCATCGGCATTGGTAACGTCGAAAAGCAGCTTGACCACAATTCTGAGGCCCCACATCAGGAGGGTAGCAATCAGGAAGGTTACCAGGGTGTTCATGGGCGAGAGGGCCGAGAACAACTCCCATCCCTGCCATTTGGCCAGGAAGGAAACGCCAAGCGCAAGGGCCAGCGACAACATGTTGGCGTAGGTGAGCTTGAGCAGGTCTACAAAGCTGGAATAACGCAGTACGCCGGAATAGGTGCGGAAAACGCGGGCTCCAATCCAGCTGATAAGCGAATAAAGCAGCGCGGTGGTGAACACCGCTACATGATGCTCGTAGGTAACCTGCGACTTGTTGGCAATCCAATATGTGAAGATGGCCGAGACAAAGACAATGGCCGTATCGGCCAGCAGAATGGCCCAGTACGGTAAAACCTTGCGGCTGAAATACCAGTTTGAAGCTTGTCTTATAATTTTTTCCGAGCGTATCATACCCGTACTTTTTACAGTTGTAAGTACAAAGATAAAAAAAGTAATTGGGATTTCCTTATCAAAGCTTATCTTTGCAGAGTTTTTGACCGGCATGCACCTGGGAGAAATCATATCACTGATAGTAGCCGTTTCCTGGACAGTTACGGCTTTGTTTGCCGATAAGGCCAGCCATCGGCTGGGCTCCATGACGGCCAATGTGCTGCGCCTTACGCTGGCCATCCTGTTCCTGGGCGGCCTGCTGTGGATTACCGTAGGGCATCCCTACCCCGTTTATGCCAACCGCGAAGCCTGGATCTGGCTGGCGCTGTCGGCCCTGGTAGGCTACGTTTTTGGCGACTGGTGCCTGTTCAACTGCTACCTTAGCATCGGCGCCCGCTTCGGCCAGCTGTTCATGACGCTGGCTCCGCCCATGGCGGCCATTGCCGGCTGGGCCATCCTGGGGGAAACGCTCACCTGGAAATCGGCCCTGGCTATGGCGGTGACGCTGAGCGGTATAGCCATTTCCATCCTGAGCAAAGGAGAAGGCCCGCGCGTGAAACTTACCCTGCCCTTCAAAGGCGTCCTGCTGGGCCTGGGCGCAGGAGCGGGTCAAGGCGTAGGGCTGGTTCTGAGCAAAGTGGGCCTGCAGCACTATACAGAGGCCATTCCGGCCGATGCTCCGCAGGCCATGGCTACCATGCTGCCCTTCGCTTCCACCATGATCCGGGCCATCATAGGCGCGGCGGGATTCCTGGCCCTGATGGCCCTGCAGAAGGATCTGCCCAGGCTGAAAGCCGGCATTCACGATAAGAAAGGAATGGGGTATGCGCTGATAATGACGCTCTTCGGCCCGGTGCTGGGCGTTTCGCTTTCGCTGATGGCGGTGCAGTACACCAACGCCGGCATAGCTTCTACGCTGATGGCGCTTACGCCGGTACTTATCCTGATTCCCTACGCCTTCATCTACAAGCAGCGCATCAAAGCCCGCGAGGTGCTGGGCGTTATGGTTTCCATGGTGGGCGTAGCGCTGTTCTTCCTGCTGTAGAATTACTTCCGGGGTTCCATGTGCACGATGATGTGCGACTGGGGGCCGAACCGCTCCCGGAAGCGCCGTTCCACCTCTGTAGCCTTTTCGTGGGCCTCTTCCAGGCTTTGGCTACCGTCCAGGCGGATGTGTACCTCGGCGGCAATGCGGTTGCCGATTCTGCGGGTGCGCAGGTTATGCGGGTCCTCTACCCCCGGTACTTCTTTAATAATCTCCAGCATCTGCGCCTCCGTATCGGCCGGAAGGGAGCTGTCGGTGAGTTCGCCAAAACTGGGCCCCAGCAGGTCCCAGGCCACTTTTACCAGCATGGCGCCCACCACGATGGAGGCCAGCGGATCCAGCACCGTCCAGCGATTGCCCAAAAGGATGGCGCCGCCGATGCCGATGGCCGCGCCAATGGAACTGAGGGCGTCGGAACGATGATGCCAGGCATTGGCCGTGAGGGCCGGTGAATCCAGCTTTTTCCCCTTGAAGCGGGTGTACTGGAACAGAATTTCCTTGGCAACAATGGATACCAGCGCCGCCCAGAGGGCCAGGGTGCCGGGAGCCGGCAGATCCTCCCCCTGTAGCCACAAGGCCAGTTTTTTGGCCCCGGAAACAACAATACCCACGGCAGCCGCCGCCAGGGCCAGGCCGATGAAAAGCGTAGCCAGCGTTTCGTATTTGCCGTGGCCGTAGTCGTGGTCTTCGTCCTGCGGCCGGGCACTCACCCGCACAAACACCAACACCACAATATCCGTGACAAAATCCGACAGGGAGTGCACCGCATCGGAAATCATGGCGGCGGAATGGCCCGCCACGCCGGCCACGGCTTTAAGCCCCACCAGCAGCAGGTTCACCACACTGCCGGCAAGGGTAACGCGCGCTATTTCACTTTCCCGTTTCACTTATCGATAAATCCCGTAACCAACTTGAACACAGGCTCGTAGCTTTCGAAACGGACCGTCTTGAAATTATCGGCCGGGGTGTGATAATGCGGGAAGGCCGATCCCTCCTGGTTCTCCAGGAAGATGCAGGGCACGCCGCGGATGGCGAAGGGATAGTGGTCGCTGTTGGCGGCCAGGGCGCCGCGGTCCAGCTTTTCGAAGAGCTGCTGCTCGGCGTTAACCTGCTCGAACTTGGGATACTGGCTCATACCCGCATCGCTTACCTCGCAGTACTGCACGGGGTTGTCGTCGCCGATCATGTCGATATTGAAGAGGTACTTGATCTGGCTGAGCGGCACAATGGGATGCTCCACAAAATAGGTGGAGCCCCTCAGGTTGGCGTCCTCCCCGGAGAAAGCCACAAAGTACATATCGTATTGGGGGCGGTTCTTGGCGTAATGTTCGGCCAGGGTAACGATGGCGGCCGTGCCGGAGGCATTGTCGTTGGCTCCGGGGTAGAAAACCTTTTTACCCATGTTTCCCAGATGGTCGTAGTGCGCGGTGAACACGTAGCAGCTATCGTGCCGGGCGCCTTCCACCTTGGCTATTACATTAAAGAGTTCGTAATTGCTAAGGAACTCATTATCAACGTTTACCTTCACGCGCTTGACGCCCTCCATGGCCTCCGGCGTTACCCAAATGATGGGCTTGTCCACCACCTTCTCGCCATAGGCTTTGAAGAACTTGATGGGAGCCTCCCAGGTATAGATGAGGCCGCCGTTGGGGCACTCCCCTGCCTTCTGCAGACGGGAGAACACCTCCCGGTGCCTGTAGGTGAACCAGAAATCGCAGCACACCAGGCAGCCGGCATTTTCCGGCTTGGCCAGGTCCTCGAAGAGCCCGTCGGCATTGAAGTTAAGGGTATCTACGTGATACACAGGGAATTCCCCGTGTACGCCGGGAGAATACTCGCGCATGGAGTAGTCCACGCCGGTGCGAAGTTTTTTGCCATCGGCCCACATTTCGGCCTTCCCGCAGAAGGTGTTGATGTTGATGGTGAAAGGCTGGAGCGTAATCTCGTCTACACCGGCCTTGCGGAATTCCTTTTCCAGGTACTTCCCCGCCTTGTTGGCGCCGCCTTTTGCATAGCCGCGACCCTGGTATTTGGCCGAACTTAGCTCTTTAACCACTTTCTTGAAATGCGGCAGGTCCTGCGCATTCAGCTGCAGGGCGGCCAGTGCCAATAGGAGCACAAAAATCTTTTTCATGGCAGAAATATAATGTTATTAAGCCCGGGGCTTCTTTTCGCCGAAAACGGCCCAGCGGACGAAGGGAATACGGTGCAGCACCTCGTACAGAGCCGGGGAAAGCGTGAACACGGCTACCGTGAGGATTACGTACATGGCCCACGGCGGCAGCTGGGTGTACATTTTCATCATGTAGCCCAGTGTGGCTACCACCAGATAGTGCACAATGTACAGGCCGAAACTGGTACGCGTCAAGTAAGAGGCGAACCGGCCGGTGCCGTTGAACCTGGCCTGGAACCAGCCCATCAGGGCCAGGCACATGAGCCAGCCGTAGATACAGTTGAGCGGGCTGCACAGGTACTGCGGAGAAGTATTGTCCTGGCCAAAGGTAGTGCCGATGAGAATGCCTCCCGCCACCACTGCGCAGGCCAGCAGCGGAATCCAGGCTTGCTTTACCTTTTCCTGCACCGCCTCGTGCGAAAACACGAAATAGCCCATCAGGAAGGGCACAAAATAAAACAGCGGTTTGTACAGGTTATACAGCCCGTCCAGCGATTCCGGCCGGGGATTACGGACCAGCGTTTGCTCGGCGGCCCAGTACAGCGCCCCCAGCAGGATGATCCATACGATGTTAAGCTTGCCGCAGGCGTTCCAGAGCTTGTCTTTGGCGTCCAGCCTGCAAACCAGCAGGAGCAGCAGCGAGAACAGCCACAAATCCTGGATGAACCACAGCGGGCCGATGCCGCTCACGGCCATGATTCCATATTTCACCACTCCGGGAATGCCTTCAAAAACGCCCGTACGCTGCGCTACAGCGGTATTGAAATACCCCACCATCCAGTGGAAGACAAACAGGCCGATGGTAGAAGGCACCAGCAGCTTGCGGGTACGGGACTTGAACCAGGTTTTTCCGTCGGCCTTCTGCAGCGCATAGCGGGCGCTGATACCCGCCAGCAGGAAAAGCAGCGGCATGAAGAACGGGTACAGGATGTACATGACGACATCCTGGTACTGCGGGCATTGCGGATAGTCGCCAAAGCCGCCGATACCGCCGAAAACACCCTTGTTGTTGTAGAAGTAAATGACATGATAGAACAGCACCAGGAGTACGGTAACCCAGCGCAGATTGTCCAACCAATGCTTTCTCATTCAGTAAGGCCCTCCATAGCCTGTCTGGTTATATTTCCGTAAAATTACGCAATATTACGGAAAGAACCTATATCTGAACGGGCTTTTTGGAAAGCACTACCCCCAGCAAAATAGCAAGGAGCGCAATGGGCATCAGCAGATATTGCCGGTAGTTTTGCAGGAAGAGCCTGATGCTCTGCACTATGCCTTCGGTGGCCGACTGGGCGTCCACAGGATAGAAGAAGGCAAGGGCGGCAGCCACCACACCGATGGCCAGACCGGCACACAGCGCAACAATCAGGGCCACCCGGCCGTGATGACGCTGACGGTCCACCTCCGACTTAATGCCTTCTACCTGCTCCAGCCGGCGGCGGGTTTCCAGGATAAAGGTAGGGTCCTTTTTTACTTGCGGCTTGTTTTCCCGGAGGAAATCTTCTATCTCTTTCATAGCTGAATGTGCTGTTTAAGGTGGTTCCTGCCCATGGAGAGCTGATATTTGACGGTACCTGCCGGCATGTCCAGGATGGCCGATATCTCTTTGATGCTGCGGTCTTCGAAGTAGAAGAGGGCGATGGCGGCCTTTTCCTTTTCCGGCAGTTTTTCCAGCGCCTGGTACAGCTGCTGGTAGCGGAACGATTTGTCGGTGGTGTCGGTCCCCGGGAGGTTATAGGCCTCCTCTACGGGTGCCTTTTCCGGCTTTGCCTTTCGGCAATTATCTATGTAACAGTTATATGCAATTCGGAAGAGCCAGGTGCTGAATTTGGAGAGCCCCAGGAAGGAGCCGGAAGCCACATACGCCCGCACCAGGGCGTCCTGGGCTATGTCATCGGCCAGGGCGGCATCGCCATTACACAGCGCAAGCAGGAAGCGCCGTAAGGGCTCCTGCTGCTCACGCACTTGGCTGATGAACCGCTCCTGTGTCATCTGCTACTTCTCCAGGTTTTTCTCCTCGGCTTCTATTTCTTTGGCCAGCAACTTCTTACCCGCAAAGTAAGAGATGAAGAGGCCGATACCCACTGCGAGAAGAACACCTCCGGCGATAGGGGCAAGATGGTTGAAGAACCTTCCATCCGTATACTCCGGATGAAAATAACCCACAACGGCCCATGCCAGGAATGCTACGCCCATGAAGGTGGTGATGCAGGCGCCGTTCAGTTTCTCCAGCAAATCTTGCTTGATGGTCCTGGGGCTCTTCTTTCCGGTGTTGAACTGCTCCATGTCGATGGAGGCGCCGGACTCGATGGCCTTGAGCATGATTTCGGCCTTGCGGTTGGTCTCGTTCTGTTTGGTGCGGGCTACAAGCCACACGATGGTAACAGGCAAAACGACGCAGATGAAAATAGGGATAATAATGTCTTCCATAACTGTATCAATATTTAATGTTTAACATTTCCCGCTTCGGAGCGGTTTCATCTGTTAGACGAAGGTCCGGGCCGAAAGGTTGGAAAAAAGTTAATATTTTTGATACTAACCGAAGACGATGGTGCGGTTTTTATACGTAAGTATCTTACGCTCAATATGTTTTGTAACCGCACGGGAGAGCACAATTTTCTCCAGGTCGCGACCTTTGGCCACCAGGCTGTCGGGCGTGTCCTTGTGGGTAATGCGCACCACATCCTGCTCGATAATCGGCCCGGCATCCAGGTCTTTGGTAACGTAATGGCTGGTGGCGCCAATAATCTTGACGCCCCGTTCATAGGCCTGGTGGTAAGGCTTGGCACCCTTGAAGGCCGGCAGGAAGGAATGGTGGATATTAATAATATGGTGCGGGTAGCGGGCAATCATTTTGTCGCTGATGAGCTGCATGTAGCGGGCCAGCACCACAAAGCCCACCTTTTCCTTCTGGAGCAGTTCCATCTCTTCGCGTTCCACCTGCTCTACATTGGATTTATCGGCGGCGATGCTCCACACATAGAAGGGGATGCCGAACTGATCGGCCACGTAACGCAGATCCTCGTGATTGCTCACGATGCAGGGGATTTCCACGTCCCACTCCCCTGCCTGGTAGCGCGCCAGCAAGTCGTACAGGCAGTGGCTCATCTTGCTTACGAAAATGGCCATGCGAGGCTTCTCATCGCTGAAAAAGACGTTGGCGTCCATATCGTACCCCACGCCGATCTGCTCCTGGAATGCCTTGAAGATTTGCTTGCGTTCCTCGATGGCAAAACCGTCCAGTTCCCATTCTACGCGCATGAAAAGGCGCTTGTCCATGGTATCTACATACTGATCCAAGTAAACGATGTTGCCGCGGTTGCGGGTAATGAAGCCCGTTACGTCTGTAATGATGCCCTGCCGGTCCGGGCAGTGCAGAAGGAGGATGGCTCTTGCCGATGTCATTTTGTCGTTCGTTTTATATTGGAGGCAAAAATACAACTTTTTTTGGTATCTTTGAAGGTATATTTGGCTTTTATGATACCTGCAAGTTCGCTGATTCTAATGGCCGTGGGTGCCCTGGTGGGCATCTTCGCGCCTGTTGCACTGGTCTGGTGGCTGGTAAAGAAGTATAACGTGAATCTTTCTACGGTGCTCATTGGCGCCGGGGTTTTTGTAGTATTTGCACTGGTGCTGGAGAGCTTGGTACATCAGCTGGTGCTGAAGGGACCTTCCGGATCGGCCATTACGGGAAACATCTGGTACTATGCGCTTTACGGGGGTGCCATGGCAGCGCTGTTCGAGGAAGGCGGTCGGTTCATGGCCATGAAGTTTTTGCTCCGGAAGGAGCCTGCTTCTGCGCTTACCGGTGTAGGCTACGGACTGGGGCACGGCGGAGCGGAGATGATACTGGTGTATGGTATAACCATGATTGCCAACCTGTCTCTTTCGGCCATGATCAATTCCGGGCAGGCCGATACGCTTTTGGCTTCTGCTCCCGCCGGAGCGGAGGAACAGATGCGGGCGCAATTTGCCGCCCTGGAGGGGCTGGGAGCCGGATCTCTATTGCTGGGGTTGTGGGAACGGGTATCGGCTTTGATCCTGCAGGTTTCGCTGTCGCTGATTATGTGGGCAGCAGTTCGGCGCGGCGGCAAATGGCTCTGGCTGGTGCTGGCAGCCTTCCTGCTGCACTTCTTTGCCGACGGTATTACGGTGGTGCTGTCCAAATCGGCCAGCACGCTTGTGGTAGAGGTGGTGGTATTTGCCCTGGCGGTTGCCGTGGGGGCCATTGCGTTTATGTTATGGAAGGGACGGAAATGAACGTTTTGCTTTCTGCCATGCTTTCCCATGCCGATGCCTCCCAGGTTCCCGGCCTGGCGCGGTTTTTCAAAACGGGGCCGGGGCAGTACGGGTACGGAGATAAGTTTTTGGGCATTAAGGTGCCCGTGACGCGGGCTGTGGTGAAGGAATGCTGGAAGTCCGTGGGCTTTCCGGAGCTGGAGGAGTGCATTACCTCCGAGTACCACGAGGTGCGCCTGGCGGCCCTGCTGGCGCTGGTGGAAGTGTTTAAACATGCGAAGAAGGACCCGACCCTTCGCCAACAGTGCGTGGACTTCTACCTTTCCCACACCGCCTGCATCAACAACTGGGACCTGGTGGACCTTTCCTGCTATCCCCTGCTGGGCGAATGGCTGCTGCACGCCTCCGACCGGTCGCTGCTGTACAATCTTGCGCGGAATGGCCGCACGCTGTGGGAGCAGCGCATCGGCATGGTTAGCACCATGACTTTTGTGCGGCACGGGCAACTGGAGGATACTTTTGCCATTGCCGATATCCTGCTGAACCATCCGCACGACCTCATCCACAAGGCCGTCGGCTGGCTGCTCCGGGAGGCCGGAAAGAAGGAAAAGGCCGCCCTGGAGGCCTATCTGCGGGGTCGTTACCAAACCATGCCCCGCACCATGCTGCGTTACGCCATAGAAAAGTTCCCGGAAAACGAACGCCAATTCTATCTTGCCAAATGAGTTTTTACGTTAGCGAACCCCCAGCTGCTTTGTGAAGCTCCGCACCCGGGATTTGTTGGACAAGTACCTGAAAGGTAAGGAAATAAGCCTGATTTAGAGGACTTTGACTTTTAGTTTTGCATAGGCTCTCTCCACCTTGGCGAGGGCCTTTTCTACGCTCTCGTCACGGGCCAGGAGAACGCCCATCCGGCGATGACCCTTGATGAATGGCTTGCCGAAGAGGCGGATCTGGACGTCCGGTTCGCTCAGCACTTCCTCCAGGTTTTCGAAGACTACTTCCGTGGTGTCGCCTTCGACTACAATGGCCTTGGAGGCGGAGGGGCCGAAGAAATTGACCTTGGGAATGGGCAGGCCCAGGACGGCACGGGCGTGCAGGGCAAACTCGGAAAGATCCTGGGAAATCATAGTGACCATACCGGTATCGTGCGGGCGCGGAGAGACCTCGCTAAACAGCACCTGGTCTCCGCAGATGAACATCTCCACTCCAAAGATACCGTAACCTCCCAGGGCGTCCGTAATCTTCTTGGCAATGTCCTGCGCCTGTTTGAGCGCGATTTCGCTCATAGGCTGCGCCTGCCAGGACTCGCGGTAGTCGCCATCCACCTGATGGTGGCCGATGGGATTCAGGAACGTAGTGCCGCCGGCATGACGGACGGTGAGAAGAGTGATTTCGTAGTCGAATTTGACGAAGCCTTCCACAATCACCTCGCCGGCACCGGCTCGGCCGCCTTCCTGGGCGATAGCCCAGCACTTGTCGGCATCTTGTGGCGTCTTGCAAACGCTCTGTCCGTGGCCGGAGGAACTCATAATGGGTTTCACCACGCAGGGGGTACCCACCTCCTTGATGGCGGCATCAAACTCCTCACGGGTAGCGGCAAAACGGTAGTTGGACGTGGGCAGACCCAGGGTTTCGTGCGCCAGCTGGCGGATGCCCTTGCGGTTCATCGTCAGGAAAGTAGCGTTGGCCGTGGGAATCACGTTGTAGCCCTCCTTCTCCAGCTGCACCAGCGTGGGGGTAGCAATGGCCTCCACCTCGGGGATAATCATATCGGGCTTTTCCTTCTCAATGATTTCCCGGAGCTTGGCCCCGTCCAGCATGGACAGCACGTAGCTGCGGTGCGCCACTTGCATGGCCGGTGCGTTCTCGTATCTATCCAGTGCAATTACCTCTACGCCATAGCGTTGCAGCTCAATTGCCACTTCCTTGCCCAATTCACCCGATCCGCACAGCAGCGCCTTCTTGGCTACCTTGGTGAGCGGAGTTCCGATTTTTACCATATCAATGATTGTTTTGTGTTTTTCGGGCGCAAAGATACCACTTTTTCTCCACTCTCAATACACTTTTTACTCTTATTGCATCTGCCGCAGCCGTACGTCCATTTCCGGCAGTGCCGCCGGCAGGCCGCTCAGGTCCGTCTGGCTAAAGTGGTACGGAATGAGCACCTTGGGTTTTATGACTTTGGCGGCCGCGATGCACTGCTCCGGCGTCATTGTATACGGCTGATTCACAGGCAGGAAGGCAACGCAGATATCTTTGAGATCGGCCATTTCCGGTACGTCCTCCGTATCCCCGGCTACGTAGATTTTTAGGCCGTCGATGGTGAGCACATAGCCGTTCCCGTTGCCCTGGGGGTGGAACATTTCGCGCCCCGGTGTGGTATTGTAGGCGGGTACGGCCTCCAGCTTGATCCCACCCGGCAGCTCCCGGCTTTCACCGTTGTGCATGGCCTCTCCGCGGCCGATCTGATTACGGCTTTTTTCATTGAGAATCAGGATGGTTTCTGGTTTGGTGAGGGTGGCGATGGTGGCGTCCTCCAGGTGGTCTCCATGCTCGTGCGTCACCAGGATTACATCGGCCTTGGGGAATTCCGTGGCGTAATCCGTGGGTTTGCCCAGCCCGGACACAGCATCGATCTGGATGGAGAGGCCGTTGTAGGCGATTTCCAGCGAGCCGTGCTTGATTAGGGTAATATCCACGGGGGCTCCGGACGTGGTCCAGAAGCGCTCTACCTCGTATTTGGTCACGCGCTTGCCTGCTTCCGTCCAGGCTATTATTCCGCCTTTCATGTTGTAGGTTTTGAAGCCGATGCCGTCCAGGGTTGCGGCGGCTTCTGCGCTGCGTCGGCCGCTGCGGCAATAGACCAGCACCGGGCGGTCTTTGTCCAGCATTTGGGCCTGTTCTGCGAAGTCATCGGCCTTCCAGTCGATGTTCAGGGCCCCGGGGAGGTGGTTTTCGGCATACTCTTCCGGCGTGCGTACATCTACCAGCTGCACGGTCTGGTCCTGCGCCAGCATGGTCTCAAACTCATTGACCGACAGGTCTTTATACCCTTTGCAGGAGAAAAGGCTCAAAAAGCAGAAAGCCATCATGATAGTCAGTGGTTTCATATTCATTTCCATATAGTTCCGGCAGCAAGTTACACATTTCTTCCGAAAAATCCTTATCTTTGAGAAAAACGCAGAAACTATGCTCAAGATTGGAGACCCCATGCCCCACTTTGAAGTGGTGGACCAGGACGGCATTACGGTTCGTTCTGAGGACCTTATCGGCCACGGCCGCAAGACCATTGTGTATTTTTACCCCAAGGATAACACCTCCGGCTGCACCGCCGAGGCGTGCTCGTTTAGGGATAACTATGCGGCTTTGACGGAGGCTGGGTACAATGTGGTGGGGGTGAGCAAGGATTCCGCGGCTTCGCATTCCCGCTTCCAGGCCAAGTTTGGGTTGCCGTTCCGGTTGTTGTCCGATCCTTCCACCGTGATGCTGCAGGCCTTCGGCGCCTGGGGCGAGAAGAAGATGTACGGGAAAACCGTGCTGGGGACGCTGCGGAGGACGTTCATCTTCTCCGAGGACGGGGTGCTGGAGCGCATCATCGAGAAGGTGAACACCAAGAATGCCGCCGGGCAGATACTGTAGGGAATGCCTCACAACAGTCCTCATTCCGGGCTTGACCCGGAGTCTCCGCGCCCCGCAGAGAAGCACCCCTTCGAGCCCTTCCTGCCCCCGAACGCCCGCATCCTGTTCCTGGGCAGCTTCCCGCCCCAGCAGCATCGCTGGTGCATGCCGTTCTACTACCCTAACTGGATCAACGACTTCTGGCGCATCATGGGACTAATTCACTTTGGGGACAAGTTGCATTTCTGCGTGCCGGGGGAGAAGCGGTTTGACGAGGCTGCGATTCGGCAATTCTGCACCGAGGCCGGCCTGGCCTTCTACGACACTGCCACCGAAGTCCGCCGCCTCCGCGACAACGCCTCCGATGCCTTCCTGGAGGTCGTCACCCCCACCGACATCCCGGCCCTTCTGGCCCGCATCCCGTCGTGCCACACCCTCGTCACCACCGGCGAAAAGGCTACACAGATCGCTGCCGGGGCCTTCGGCTGCCCCATCCCGCCTGTGGGCGGCCACATTGACATCGGCCCCCTCCGCTTCTGGCGCATGCCCTCCACCTCCCGCGCCTATCCCCTCTCCATCGAGATAAAGGCCGAGGCCTATCGGCAGTTATTCCTTTAATTTTGCCTTTACTTTATACACACCTCCTTCGTTTTTAATAATATAGGCGCCTGCCCGCCACAAACCTGTCACCTGAATCATCTTCTTCTTGATGCGCGACACCGTGCTGTAAAACACCTTCTTGGACTCCCCGCACAGCGACGCCAACCGCTCTTCCCGTACATCCGGATCATCGAAGCATGATTCCTTAGCGTAGATGTTGCCCAGCTCCTTCCAGTGCAGCAGCAGGTTGTCGGCCATTATCCCCTCCGGGTGCGCCAGAAACAGCCGGTACAGCGTCCTTTCCATGGGATTCAGGCTCACCCTTGCCGGTTCATCCGGCAATTCCACCATCCTTCTGCGCCATCTCATTATTACCAGGCGCCCCAATTTCCGGGTGTTGTTGAGCGAAGCGTTCATCTTTGTCCTTTTTTGCAAAGATAATCCCGCTCCTGCTCCCCACCAATTCCTGGCAAAATTGCCAGAATTTGGAAATCCAAATTATAATGCTATAAGATTCCTACACCTCAAAACACGCCGTCCCATCAAAGGCCTGATGCTCGTTCTGGAACACATATCCAAGCTGATTGCAAAGGTGCCTTACTCTATATACCCCTCTTGATCATATCCCTTCTGATAGCGATGGATAAGCTGAACAAGTGGCAGGACGCGTGTATCAGTCACTTCCATCTTGCCAAAACGCTGGAATTGGGTGTCGTATCGTTCCCGGCTACCGGCCGACAGCCGCTTTTCAATGTCATCGGGGACGAAGAAAGACGCACGATCACCCAGATACCGATAGAACTCTGTCAGATATATATGGACGCCGGCCAAGTCAAAGTCCCCGAAGTGGACATAGAGGTTAGGGATAGTCTGGAGCCAGGTTACAAGGTCTTTGGACTGGGGGTATCTTGAAACCAGCAATACTGGAGGAACACCGCCATCACCGTACTGATCCCGAATATGATTCCATACTTCAGTCTGCCGTTCCGGAAGTCGGAAGTTCTCCATGTTCTCGACCCCCACAACGATGGCGCCTCTCGGGATCCAAAGGTCCAGGAAGTCGCTGATATAAAGAAAGCTGCCGGGACAGGGACACAGAAGTAGCTTCCGTTCACCCAGCCGGACGCTCAAGGGTGCGATCACATTCACCGGGAATCCCGGGCAGGAACGAACAGTTACGGCCTTCGAGTCTCCCAGCAACTGCACCTGAGCTGCCCTGGTCGTGGGTTTTGACATAACCCCCACCGTCTCCTCTAACTGTTCCGGTTGCAGGCCCTTGCTGCGAAGAAACACGTCAAAAGCACGTAATGATCGTACTTTCAGTGACTTCCTGCTTCCGTGAACAATGCTGGACAGGCATCCTTCGGCAAGCATTTCCTCTGCCCAGTCTTCAGGGAAACGGCTAAATGGGACCGTCTCACCACTACGCAAAGCGGCTAATGCTTGAATCAAAGTTACTCTCATATTTCAGCCGCCTCCTTCCGGCTCAAGAGCGCCTGAATTACCGTATTATTCCCATTCTTTGTGAGCAGATAGGTATGCTTGTAATCGGCCACATTGTACGGCACGGGCGAACCATTCACCAGGAAGATGCTCCGGGCGCCGGCAAAGTCCAAGATGCCCTTGACGTTTCGAGGATGCAATTTGCCAATTTCGTCCATCACGCAGTGGATGCGGAAGTCCCCGAACTTGCCGGACACCCGCTCTTTGAACACGTTGATGAGCATGATGTTCACCATCGCCTTCACCAGCACGTCCGTACCGTCCGAGCCCACGCTGGAAATCTTCTCCACCCAGCCGGTGTCGTTGTCGTTTTCCGTGATGCGGAACTGCAGCTGGAAGGTATCGCTCAAGGTCAAGCGGCTACGTGTAGCGTCCTCCCCTACCAATAGTTTCATCAGCGAAAGCAGATGCCCGACGGCCGCACTATTAACCTGGTCTCGCGAATTACCGGAGAAGAGGTTTACGCCTTCCAGGTCGAATCCGTGCTCATCGGCAAATTCCTTGATCTGCGCCAACAGGATGACCATTTTGTCGGCCGATGCCACCGTGCGGAGCTCAATGCTTTTTACCGCGCCGATGAAGTTCTTTTCCCGGAAGTCGAAGTTGATGTCCTTGATGATGCCGGCGATTTCCGATGAATTGCGCGATACTTCGTCCATCTCATGTGAGATACGTAAAAGAAGGTCCGTGTAGTGCCCGCTGGTGCGGCTGCGATATTCCTCAATCTTGTCGCTTTCCATGAATTCGACTAATGAGGCGGCAAAGCTCCGGTAATCCTCGTCCGTGTGGTTGTCCGTCTTGAAGCCGAAGATGTTGCCGGGGCTGAAGTTGCCGGTAAAGTTGTTGACGCTCTGGGAGAAGGCCTGCTCCGTATTGCGCTTTTCACTGAGCACCCGGTGGATGAGGTCGATAAGTTGCCGGCAGGTCTTGTCGGTCTTCTGCTCCCGGCCGTCCGGCAGCAGCGGAAGGGCATTGCTCTGTTCGAAGTTGTCGGCCTCCTGAAGGCCTTCCCGGAGGTTTTTCAACTGATCTATTGTAGCTGTCAGCGCCTCATTCAGCCGCTCCACCGCATCCTCTTCCTTCCTTTGCCTTAGCTTGTAACGATCTGAAAGAGCCTCCTTTTTCCCCTCAATGGCCTTCTTCTGAGAGAGAAAGACGTCCCGTTTGTCGAAGAATTCCGCTTTGTCCTTGCGGTAGTTGAACAGGACTTCTTTGTTGGTGGCGATAAGTTCCAGACGCGTTGAGAGCTCCCGAATCTCGGTTTCACATTTCTCGAGCGCCTGGGTATCAGCGCCCTGACCCGCGAGTTCACGGGAGCGCTCCTTTGCTAGCGTTTCCAGTGACTGCTGCAACGCGGCTTCCTTAGCAGTAATCTCTTTGACGATGGCGTCTATGGCAGCATCATACTGCTGTTTCAGGGATTTGCGACGCTTGGCATCAGCGTCTTCGGCACGCTTGCGTTCAGCCGCCTTCTCTCCTTGCAGGCGAGATCGCTGCTCCACGGCAAGCACCTTCTGCGACCGCAAATCATCCAACTGCTGCTTGTAACGGGCCTTGGCGGCCGTCCGCTCCTCCTGCGTTCTCTGCTCATAGGCCGCTATCTGCTTTTGCATACCCTCCATTTTGGCCGGCAGCATCAGTGCCGCCGTCTGCAATTGGGCCAGCTGTTCCTTAAGGTCTTTGATGCGGGCGTTGTGCTTTTTTCGGAGGGACGAAAGCTCGGATTCCTTCTCGGCCAGCATCCTCTCCTGCTCAACCTGCTGCTTCTGGCGCTCCTTTTCCAGTTTCTGCTTCTCCTCCATCAGCTGCTCCGGCGTACGGATCCGCGTCTTGAGGCCGCTCAGGTCGATGTCGACTCCATAAAGGGAATCTCCTTTCCCCTCCGAGGGCCATAAATTCTTGGCATACAGTATAGTACGTTCATCGGCCACCTTGCCGATATTCTGGGCCCAATCCGGCTTATGCTGGCTCAGCCACTGCATCAGCGAGCCGTCCATGGAAGCCAACAGCTCTTCGATATCTGTTATCTGCGCGGACAGTTCCGCGATACGGGTTCGGACGGGTTCCAGCTTTTCTTCATATTCCTTGGCCTTGACTCCCTGCTGCATCTGCGCCTCTTTTGTAGCCGCGTCGATGCGGGCCTGCATCTCTTTCTCAGATGCCTTCAGCGCCCGATCCTCGCCACTTAGCTTACTCAACTCCGCTTTAGCCGCCTCTATTTCAGAGGCATAAGGCATCAGCATCCCGGCCAAGGTCAGCTGCTTATCCGCTTCGCCGATGCGTTCGGCAAGGTCCTCCAACTGCCCGCGAACGGCTTCTTCCCTTTCCCGGAAGGCCTCCTCGATGGCGCTCATCTCCGTCCGGAGAGTTTCCGCCACCTTCTGCATCTGATTGTTGTAGGCAGCACCAATCTCCACCTTCCGCCTTTCCATGGCGGCCTTAAAGGCATCGAAGCCGAGCCGCTGTTCCCGCTCCAAAGCAGCATACTTGGCAGAGATATCAGTATACTCCCGCGTAAGCCGCTCCCTTAAAGCCTGGAGCGATTCCAGCTGGGCCTTCAGCGCTGGCTCTCGGCCATCTTCCTCGACAAGTTCGTGAATCTTAAGCTGTTCGTATTTCTTCTTAAGCTCGGGAATCCGGTCTAGCTTATCCTTGACTGCACCATACTCCTGCTCCAGCGCAGACAGTTCTTTGTTGAACTTATCCTGCAACTCGGCGAGTTTCTCCTTATGTTTATTCAGTTCGATTTCCTTATCCTCCGCCTGCTTTTCCAGAAGCGGGACATGCTCCTGGGCATAGCGGCGGGCAAACCTCAACTCCAGAAGCGCATTCAGCAGTTCATCGTCCAGATACAGCAGCCGTCGGTAATGTTCGATGACTTTTTCCCCCTGCCGCCGCATAGTCACCTCCCCTTGCTTGTTCTTCTGGAACCAGGCCTGGATGTCGTTGTACTCCCGTTCAAAACCCGCCAGTTGGCTGCGGAAATACACCAGGTCGATGCCCGGCTCCTCGTCGCCCAGACTGCGGATGATGATGTCCTTGATGAAATCGGCATCCACTTTTGCACCCAGAAAGACATTCTGAAGACTTCGCGGAATATTCTGATACTTAGCCGTTTCCATGATGCAGTAGCGTGCGAACTCCTTCCCCGCCACGCGTCGGTTCCCATAGATGATATCCCGGTAATCCTGGTACTCGTCCACGATGCGGGTCATGGAGGCGGATCCCAGCCTTCTTCGGATAACGGAAGAATCAGCCGTCACTTCCCCGTTCTCGTCAATAATCCACTCCTTTTGGAAGGGCGCGTTGATAAAACGGAAAACCGAATGGGCATTCCGCCGGAACACCAGCACTGTGAAAGCCCCGAACTCGCTCTCCACCTCGTAGATCAGGTACGAGTTAGCCCCCGGCAGATAGAAATCGTCAAAGGATTTCTTTTCCCGGCTGATGCCCAGCTTGTTCTTCTCGGCTGTATAGAAAAACAGGATGGCCCGCAGCACGGTGCTCTTTCCAACGCCCTGTGTACCAATCAGATGCACATTCCCGTCCAGACGCACTTCCCCGTAGCGGATGTTGGCGCTGTTGATAAAAACAATCTTACTCAGCTGTCTCATTTGCCTCCTCCTCGCTGATGGTCAGCATTTCTACCAGGCCCTCCAGGAAATGGAAGGCCGATGTTACCTTATACAATTGTTCGAACTCATTCTCCAACTCGATGAACCCGGCTTTCTCCATATCCTCCACCAACGCCTGGACCGCGTCCCTGACACTTCGCTGCCCTTCATAGAGCTTACGCGCCTTTTCCTTCAGCTCCACATCGGCCGATGCGGCCTCGGTGATGGTGGAAGGGCTGAAACGCATCCCCGTGGAGAATCCGCTATGGAAAGTCTTGATAAAATCCAGCCGGTCTATCCAAACGCCCAGATTGGTCAGGCGCCTGGTGAGTTCCGTCTTGGAATCCTGCCGCGTAAAGTGGAAGTAGCCATTCCCCTGCTCCAGGATAAAGCCAATGCCCTCATAATAAGCCTTATACTCATCGAAATGCTCCTCGATGAGGTCGTATAGCCTTCTGGTTTCCACTCTGGCACTGTCCTGGCAGATGAAGCCTCCCCGGGACAGGATGTCGAATATATCTTTGGACTTGATCATGGTCTAACGCGGATAAATCATTGGATAAGAATAGTTTCCGATCTGCGATGTATCTTCGCTGATGCGAAAGTCGTCGTAATACTCCGCCGCCAGCCGGCAGAAAAGCGTGAGCCGCTCCTCCTCATTCATGGATTCCTCGAATCGGTACTGGCCTATGAAGGACATTAGGTCCTGCGACCCGCCCAGAAAGGCGTTACGTAACTGGAAGGTATTTAGAATGTCCTTTACGACAGCGCCCTGCTGAAGTTCCTCCGAAGTAAGCGGCACATTGTCAGTCTTTCGTTTGGCGACTGGATGCTTGAGCGCCTTGTGCGCTTCCTTCAATGCGGTAAGACCGTCCGGCGTATTAGTAATGTCATCCAGAGAAGGCAGGAAGTTATACCAAGGCCGCTTTTCCAGGAAGGCCGGCCGATGGGTCTGCAGGAAGAATAGGACATCAGTAGACTGCTCCCACACCAGCTGATCCTTGAGGTACTTGATGCGCCGGATCTTTTCCACCAGTTTCTGCTCTGCCTCGATCTTATTCAGATATTGGATAATCTGACGGTCTAGTTCAAGCAGGTTATGGTAAGACTCTGTAAGCGAGGTCTTTACCTCCGTAACCGTATCTTTCAAATGCGAATCCATCGACACGCCGAAAAACGTGGGATGCCGCTCGTCAATCACCTTCTCCGCCTCCTTGATGAGGAGGGCTATATCAGCCCGCTTGCGGTCCAAGATCTCCAGCCGCTTGCGTTTAAGGGCATAGTCCCGCTCGTTTTTATAGGTGCTGTCTATGTTGCGTTTAAGGTCGATGACATTTCGGTGCGTGGAGAGAGAAATGTTCCGAAGGATGCGCAAAATTTCCCCCATATAGCGGAAGCGCTGCGGATCCGTGCCGGCCGTGAGCCAAAGTTCGATGTTCTCATTCAGCGCATCGATGTGCTGCTTGACTGACTGGACATTAATCTCCTCGTTCACCTCAAGCACTTCTTCGAAAAAGCGAAGGTACGTTTCCTCCAGCACCAGGACGCCGCCTTCTGAAAGGCGGATGACCCCGTGGTCAAGGAGAAGATTCAATCGGCGTTCGTCCGAGGATAGGAAATTCTCCAACGCCTGTTCGCTGCGAAGCGAAGGCGCCTTCCTGCTGATAAACAGGAACCTGAGTATGTCTTTTTCCCGGGAGATGACGCGCAGAAGAGAATCGATGTCTCTAAATGCGTTCATGTTTCCAGATAGGCCTCTGTGGTTTGAAGGCCCTTCATCGCAAATATAGGGGATGTTTTCCGGAATAGCAAAGACTATTTGATGATTTTGCTTAAGATCAGCTGTATTTGTATAAGGCAACTTACAAAGAAAAAGGCATCACAATTTGTGATACCCCTTATTTAAACACGCTTCGCCATACGAAGTGTTTCGTGCTCCTCTGAAAACTCTTGCAGGGCGAAGAAGCCCAGTTTCTCATAAAAAGGAATTGCGCTATATTCCCTATCGTGATAGGCGTCCACGGTCAGGAAGTAACAGCCCTTGCGCCTAGCGGCTTCCGTAATCTCTGTAAGGATTTCTGTACCATATCCCCTTTCCCGCAAGTCCTTCCTCACGGCCAAATAATCGATCTCAATGGTGGGATACATTGTTCCGGAGTGCATCTCCAAATCCTCATCCATATAGCCCCAGGGCTTGCCGAAAGGAAGATCCTCAAACTCACCGTCATGATCCACGAAGATGCCGGCACTGGTTACGAACATACCCACGACGCCAAGACCGTCTTCAACGGCCACATAGAAGTTGTATCTCGGATCATTCTTGAGGAAAGTATCCAGAGAGCCATGAATGAACTCATCCATTTTCTGGATGCCGCACTCAAAATCTATCAGTATGTCTGTCGAAATCTCCCTAGAAAACCTCAACATCCCTTGCTCCCTCCAATCCTTCTACTTCTACTTCTACTTCTTTTTCTTCTCCGATGATTTGGCCTGTAAGTGAGCCTTGTCCGACTGCGGTTCCGTGCGGGCAGCAGATATCTGTTCACGGAGTTTCTCCGCAAACACCCCCTTGATGGAATCCCTATTTGACTTTACGCCAAGCATAGTTCTTTTTCTTACTAGATGCAAATTAAAGAAGAATTGTTGAAAAATCAAAAAACACGATACATTATTCTACTATAGATCAATGCAATCCTTTCCGTCAAAGTCCAGGTGCTCGTTCTGGAACACGTAGCCCAGCTGGTTGCAAAGCAGCATTGTCTCCCCTATCTTTGTACCTGACCCACCAGCGAAATGCGTATGCCCATAGATCCAGTAATCTACGCCCGAAGTCTCTATAAAAGCATCCAGATCCACCTGAAAAGCCGAATTAAGCGCCCCGCCGGGATAATTGTTAAACTCTTTCCGCATCGTAGGGCAATGATGCGTCACCACCACTTTATGCTCAGCTGTTGAAGCGGCCAGCGCCCCCGAAAGCCAATCCATGCACTGCTGATGCAGCTCATCGACATCGTTCGCGCAAAACCGTCTCCCGTTCAGCTTCCCGTACCGATAATCGTTCATCCCCTGCTGCACCATCCACAGGCGTATTGGGTCAATCTTCGTCCAAAGTGTCGTGAAGAACAGCTCCGTATCCCCCAGAACGACGCTCCGGTTGTTTATGTACCGCACATTGGGCCGAGCCACGAGCTCAAAATCGGCCATCGTCCGGCCGATATCAAACCCGCCGTAAAACTCATGGTTCCCCGGCACCACAAAAGTCTCCCGGAAATGCTCAGCACACCAGTCCCAAAACGGCCGCTTCCATATCTTCCGGTCCCCCAGGTACGACACATCCCCCGCCAGCACCAGCACATCGCCCGCCGGCTCCAGGCCCCCGTGCTCAATGAAGCTCTTATTCTCTGCAAACTCCAGGTGCAGGTCCGATGCATATTGTATCTTCATATCTTTATTCCTTTATCTCTTTTGCAAACATCCTCAGTACCGCCAGCATCGCCTCATTGGCTGGCATAAACGTCTTATCTTTTATCTGAATCTTCTCATCCCCCTTCTTCCAACCATACAGATAGATGTGCTGATGATCACTATAGTGGCCAATCCCCACTCCTATCCCGTATTTCTCCTCCAGCCGATCCAGAATCTTGCATACCGTCATCGGTTCTGAAACCTCATCACGAATGAGATCATAGACCGAATCTTCCAGCGGTACGGGCATATCCAATTCCATAGGGTCTTCCGGCTCCCAAGTGGCCAGCGACACAATCTCATCATACTGCTCCCGAGTAATCTCGTCTCCATTACCCAAGTAGCACTCGTACGGCAAGTCAAACACACTCCCTTCATCGTGATGATTCAGGTAATCGTGAAAGGTGTGTGGCGTCAGTTTCACATAGTCCTTAGCCTCCAGAATATCAAGCATTTTCTGTGCATTGTGCAGCAAAAGTGGAGCACCTGCCTCGTAAAGAGCCAGCGCAATCTCGCAGCCGGCATCCACCCAGGCCGAGTAACTCACGCGAAAGCTAATCAGCCATTTGCCGGGCGTATAATAGTCCACCGCATGCACATCGTTCCGTGACAAACCCAACTCCCCATAGTGGTCGAAGGCCATTTCCTTGAACGCCTCCTCACTGTCAAAATTCGTCTCGTCCGTAATCTCACCGTGCCGGCCGAGTTGATAGCGACTGTAAAACTCAATATCCGAAAGGGCCGATGCCTCAGCCAAAAACTCCGCATAATCCTCCCGCTCCCGCCGGCTCCGCCGCATCAGATGCCGAAAGTGCTCCTGATAAGCCATATACGCCACCCGGAAGTACTTCGCATAGATTCTGATGCTCATATGAGGTAAAGGCTCCCGATAGGACGCAGGCAAAGCCACATTCTCCATTGACACATCCGGCTTCTCCAACTTGTCGCCCACCCATTTGGACTCTGTTATCCGGTAAATCTTCTCATTCTCAATGCACTCCTTCAGCATCTTAATGACCTTCTTCACATTCCTAGGCCGACGCCTTTGCCACGGAACAATCCGGTCCAGATCCTTGCGGGCAATCCGTCCCGTCCGCTGCCGCTTGGGCAGATGCTCATCCACATAGCGGTTGTACGCCTCCACATCGGCCGAAATCTCGGGCACCTTCTCCCGCAGGAATTCCGCCAGCGGCTCCAACAGCCACTCCATATCCTCCTTCAAGGCGTGCTTGTCGTCATCATCGTGAATTTGGCACCACCAGTGATCGTTCTCCACCATATGCAGGTACGTGTGCCCTTTGTAGCGGCTCACCGAAATGTGATACCATTGTGACCCCATCGGATAGTTCGCCTTCCACTCCTTCAGATAGTCCGCACGCGTCTTTATATCCTCATCCCAGCACTTCATATCCCGGAACGATGCCCAGTCCGACGGCTTTCCCCTAGGCACCTCTATCCACAGCGAATGCCGATAATCATCTCCCGAAGGCGCAAACACGTCCAATAGCTCCTTGATCTCCAGCAGCAGTTCCCGCGACCGACCGCTCACGCAAGTCCCGTTCAGATTCTGGTTCCCGTGTCCCGCCCGCTCCATCAGCGGGACCGTCAGTTTATTCTTTTTCATACGTTTTCCTTTTTCGGCAAAGTTACGCGGCCTCCACGCCCTCTGCAAATCTTTGCAAGGTTTGCAAGAATTTGGAAATCAACGAAATATATCCTATAGAAAAACCAACAACAAAAGCAAATCTTTGCAAGATTTGCAAAGATTTGCAGGCCACATCGGGAAGGACGATATTTGCAGAAAACACAATAAGAACAATGAACTTCAATTTCAATCCAGAGCATACATTCTTCACTTCGGACACCCATTTCAATCACGCGAACATCATTAAGTTCTGCAACCGGCCGTTCAAGGATGTGGAGCAGATGAATGAGACGTTGATTGCCAATTGGAATCGCGTGGTGGGAGTGGACAACGACAACTTCACACCCGTATCATACGAGCTGGTGGATCGGATTATTAAGAAGCAATTGGAGAAACAGTAATCAATGAAAACCATTTAACTACCCTTTATTAAGTTTGGCCGGAATTATGCGATCCACTATTACAAAGCCATCCTCTATGTGAAATACATAATCCCATCGCCGATTATGAGACACCATATGCCGGGCTTCGGGATGGATTTGTAAGAAAGTCTTGGAACTGGTCTTCCTGTAAAGATCTGCAAAGACGGAGAGCATCTTGATCTCTGCTCTCATGTTGTTGGCATAGCGAACAGCACCATCCTCCGACATCATCTCCAACAAGAAGGTACGGAGCCTGGCCATATCCTGCAGGGCGTCACGGCTGATACGAACCTCATAGATTTGCATAGTCCTGGCGCACCTTTTCAATCAACTCATCGAAGTACTCGTCTACCGACACCGTACTTGCCATCACGCGCTCAGGTGCAGAGATACCGTATGCCACCGCCGGCTCTTCAAGAACATGCGGCTGCTCCTCTTTCACTGGATATCTCTTTGCCATAATACTATGCATTATCATCGGCAAAAATAGCGATTATCGTTTAACATTGCAAATCAATCATCGTAATCCTCGGCCTCCGCCAAATCGTGTTCCAGCAATTCGGGTAACAGACCAATATCATAAATAAACTCTTTGTAAGCATCTTGAGACACTACCTGGTAACTTTTGATGCAAGTCACAGCACCGCGGGTTAATAACTCATTGATTAGCCTTTCAGACATCTGATTTTCCTGAACGGTTTGTCCGTCCCTGAGTGCAATAAGGGTTTGTAAAAAATGTTTTCTCATACTTCAATTCATTTTGCCCGCAAGATGGGAAAAAGAAAGTTATAAAACGAAGAAGAAACGTTTAATTAATAAAATGCTGATGCACAGGTAATTGCGCAAAGAAAATGTTGTATTTTGGCGAAATGGCTGTCATGTAAACTGCTCATAACCAGGTCCATGCAGGCCAAATAACAGTTAAACGTTTATTACTTGGAATTATCGAATGTTTTTCGCATAGAACTGCACTTAACAATCCTTCTTTCGTTTATCCTCAATGGTCACCTTCCCCAGCGTCAACCCAAGTAACACTTTCAGCCCAAATGCCTGGAAGAACGTTATTTTTCCCAGGCCGAAGATTCCCGGCACAAGCCAGTTCCAAAGAAGTTGCACAGGCCACGCCAAGACCAGAGACCATAGTACCATCATCAAAATGGCTATTACCGAAACTGCCGTGAACGACAGAACAGATTCAAATTCATACTTTGTTTTCATAGGCATACATTTATTTGTTGCGTGGGCGGGACTCGAACCCGTGACTTGGAGCTTATGAAACTCCACGCTACCACTGCGTCACCCCGCAAGGTTTTATGCAAAGGTAGGCCGATGGAATTGCCCCTGCAAATCTTTGCAAGGTTTGCAAAGATTTGGAAAAGCGAGAGATATTATTAAGAAAACAAGCCCGAGAAAAGACCAATATCTGTCGAAAATGAAAGGAAGGGCCTCTCAGGACACTTTACATTTACTGCGGTTCACGATTAGATCTTTACCGAAGCAGGCTTGGGCACGTTGGGTGAGCAGGGGGAAGTTATCGGCACCAGAGGGCTGCTTGGGGCCGATAAGGACAGAATCCAGGCGGAGGCCAATATCCGGCAAATCCCGGCCCTCGAACTTGAATTCCTTGTAGGCGACGCAACGAGTGCCGTTTTCGTACAAATCGTAATCGACCTCCTTGTTGTAGTCGATGAGCAGGCGCCACTCTTTTTCCTGCCTGAATTTGTCGTTTTTTACAAAGCGACGGCAATCGTCGACGGCCGAAAAATGGACATTGATTCCCTCTTCCTTCAACTGCATTACCTGCTTTTTCAAATCCATTAACGCGGATTTTTGTTTCCGTACATACTGGATTTGGCGCAACTTCCTGCCCCCCGTCAGACTGAAGCATAGGCAAACTCCCCTTCCCTCCCCGGCATACTCCCTCCACATTTTGGGGCTATCGTACTCCGTTGTAAATGAGGAAATTAATACCGTTTGTTCCCGAAGTACGCCCGCGAAACGTTTGAGCTCGTCTTCGTAATCGGCACAGAGCAGATCGCCCAGGAAGAACGTTTCCTCCCTGTCGCTCTGCGATACGATGGAATTCATTCTGAATGAGCCGTTTAGCAGCATCTTATGGAAGACGTCCAGCGGCACGTACTTGTAAAAAAACGCCGGAGCAGGCTCCTCCTCCCACTGTAGTTCCGGGATGGGGATGTCAACCACATAGCGCTTCTGGAAACTGTCCATACGAATATGCTCCGGGCCGATTCTGAGGGCCTCCACTATCCGCCGCACCTCCGCCTCGTCGCGGATCGGAAGGACATCCTGCAAGGCATCGGCCAGATCGGCCTGTTTGCCGTTGTAATTCACGTGCCAACGGTCGTCGATATTCAACGTGAGGGTTTCTCCGGGGGCCGTCAGGAGCTTGCCGTCGTTCCTTCGGCGCACCGTCACCATCCCCTGGATGGAGCGCTTCCCCGCCTCCGTCCGAAGATACTTTTTGTAGAAATTGGCAAAGAACAGCGTCTTTTGCCGATAAGTTACTTCCAGCCGTCCATATGCCCTCTCCGGATCCGGTGACGGCGTGCTCTTTACCTCATACTGGTCGGCATCCAACTCAATGGCTTCCAGCCACTTCCGAAGGATTTGCTCCAGGGTTTTGATAGAAACGGGCTCACCTTCTGCAAAGGTCACTTCCAATGTTACAGACATAATATCAAGCTAATTCGGCAGTTCGCGAAATGCAGAATGAGACCACGGACAGCATATTATCCATTGCTATCTTGAGACGGTTGACAGACATCTTAAACGTCTTGTCAAATCCAACTACATCGTCTAATGTTTCCCTAAATTGTTTAAGTCTTTCGTACGCGAAACTCATTCTCTCCTTTAATTCTAAGAAGCGCTCTTGCAATGCCCCATCAAAAGTGCTCTTCCCCATCCTTTCCCGCATCACCAGTGCGTACTTAACGGATTGGTTAAAATGATAACGTAATATGCTGGTTTTGACCTCATACACCGCAGAGAGGGAGTCGGTGTTATGAGCCGCTGTTTTGAATATACCTTGCAATTGGGTAGCGGTAAACAATTGCGGGTTATGATTGTAATTCTTTATCCTCTGAGTAGCGCTATTCAACTGCCCTGTATAGGTATTCATCGCAGAAGTGAACTCTGTTAGTAGTTCTACATATGCTTTTGAGTGTAAAGCATACTTCTCACTCAATCCGAGCACATCCAATTGCGACAGTTCTGTAGTCTCACCAAGCGTATCTACGTTATCAGGAGCATCGGCTGGAATCTCTTCCAATTGTTTGAGGAAATAAGCCTTGTACCGATTCCAAGTCGAGGTCTGGACTTTCGTGGACAAGGACGCTACAATTTGATCGTGGATTTGATCAAGCCCCCGTGCGTCAGTCAATTTCGTCGCCTTTTGTAAACTAATCAGCCAGCCCATCCGGTCAAAATCTACCGAGGGGAGCAGTAATATGATCTTTTTTACGCCATCACACATCCAGGCGGCCCCCATCTCGTTCAAGCAAACTTCGCTTTTCCGATAATTCGGAGATACCATCATAATGAACAAACGGCACTCACGGATGCTTTCCTTGATGGTAGAGGGGATATCTTCTCCATTAGGGATACCCGTATCATCACCCGTTGTGTACATAATATCCTCCAACTCCACGCCACAACCATCGTGGAGTATGAAATCCACGAATATTGAGACGATTCTCTCGTCCGCAGACGCATGACTTATGAACACTCTCTTTCCCATAGATCTTATTCATTTTTAAACCGTTCCAACCGTTCTCACAAAAACATCAAATTGAAACGAAAGTTTAAAATCCCAGTTTTCTCCTGAAAGGACCGGAACCGTAAATGGACTCCTCATTATCATCTACCCTGTCCAGTCTGTAAAATCAAAAAAATGGCTATCCAGGATAAGCGCCAAGGTTTGAATCGATGTATAGTGGTATATCTTCATTATTTCATTCTAATTAAATTATGCAGCCAGAGGAGCCTGTAGCGCTATTCTTTGTGCTATTGCAGAAACCTTGATGAGATTCTGTGTATAGCTCTTTACAGAATACATCTTACTCCTAAAGGCGTCATAGCAGATACAGTATTTGTCCTCTACAATGTATTCCGGGAATAACGTCTGAAGATAATACTTTATCATACAGGCAATCATCGTGGCTTCCTCTTCCTTGAAGGCCGATTTTTTCAGTTTTGTCTTAATAGCTCCAACGTGGTATCTCCCCTGAGGGTCTTTCCACATGATAATTGCATCCGGATTAACATCCAGTTCGATACCGTAAAAGGGGATCGATTTGGCAGCAGGTTTAAGCATTGTTTTTCCTTTAAGCATATCAAAGGACATCGCATACATCAGCTTCACCGCCAACTTAGAATTCTCGCAATCCTTTCTCTGGAAGTCTGTCTGTGGTACGACTTCATCTAATTTAGTCAACAGGGACTCCAAAATACCATAATTGATACTCTCCGCAAAAAAAGACCTTACACCAGGCCGAATGCGCGAATACCAGAATGGTGCATCATGATTCTCGATGATCCTATGAATGGAACTGTTCAAACTGCTTTCACTTCTACTATTGATAAGAGAAGCGAACATATTCAAATATATTTTAACCATATTTCTTTGAATTAAACTAATTAACCAATAAAGTGTACCGTCCACTTATTGCCGCGAAGATAGATTAATTAGTATTGATAATCAAAGAAATAGCAAGGAAAAGTTATCAACAAAAAGGCGCAATGCCTGTTAATTACCTATATATCAAACAAATATGGCATTGTCGCATTTGGAATTATTCAAATAACTAACATGTAAGCATCCCTTATTTGATTCGTTTTCAAACAGAATTCCGCAAGTCGGATAAAAAAGTTTGGAAATTATTTACGGTGTTTTCGTAACTGATTGCATGTCAGTAGTTAAAGAAAGCAGCAGAGAGCGGCTGCTCACCGATGCTCAGTTGGATAAGAATGAAAACTTGGATAAAACCACAAGCCCGTTGTGGTCTCACCCATATATTGATTCGCTCAGGTTGCAAATTCCGCTGAGGAGGGGAAAAACTTAAAAGAAAGTGAAGGCTGAGATAGTTTTTGACTAGGGTTACAAAAATACAAAATATCAGCAATTTACAAGGTCAGCTATGTGAATCTTCCCGGAAGTTTACTACATTTGCATAATGAACGTTGAGATTAACATAGACCGGCTCAATTATCTTTTGTCCTTGTACAGGATGAAAGACACGGACCTGTTGGATGTCCTCAACAAAGACCGCAAGCGCAAAATAACTGGCCGTCAAGTATTTGCAGAGTCCATAGACCTCAGCATCCTCAAAAAAATCGATGAGCTTTTTGGCAAGGGGTTTCCATTCTATATAGATCCTACACCCCTTAATCCTTCCCCTGGAATGAGCGTCTTCTTCCGCAAGAAAACCTTCAGTGAAGAGCTCAATTTCACTGCCAAGAAAGTCGTCAAC
>CAMJKI010000013.1 GCA_946406355.1 uncultured Bacteroidales bacterium
ATCAATATCGACGTTTTCAACGACCTCCAGCACACCATCACCGGCTGGCCGGGCGGCAAGCCCAATGCCGATGACAGCACCCGCCCCGTACCTGCGGCACCCTTCCCCAAGACGGTGCTCATCTTCAGCCCGCACCCCGACGACGACGTTATTTCCATGGGCGGCACCTTCATCCGCCTGGCCTCGCAGGGGCACGATGTACATGTGGCCTACCAGACTTCCGGCAACGTGGCCGTGCACGACGACGTAGTGCTGCAGCACATGGACGCAGCCTGTCAGCTGGGCTTTGCCGACAAGTTCGACGAGGTGAAGAAGCTGGTGGAAAGCAAGGTGCCCGGCGAACCGGAGCCGCGCGCACTGCTGGCCCTGAAGGGCGCCATCCGCCGCAGCGAAGCCCGGGGCGCCGTGCGTTCCTTCGGCCTGAACGACGACACCAACGCCCACTTCCTGGACCTGCCGTTCTACGAGAGCGGTGGCATTAAAAAGATGCCCCGTACCCAGGCCGATGTAGATATTATCAAGGACCTGATGTCCCGCCTGAAGCCGCACATGATCTTCATGGCCGGTGACCTGGCCGATCCGCACGGAACGCACCGCGTGTGCACCGAAGCCGCCATGGAGGCGCTGGAACAGCTTAAGGCCGAAGGGGCCGACTGGCTGGCCAACACCCACGTGTGGCTGTACCGCGGCGCCTGGATGGAATGGGAGCTGGGCCGGGTGGATATGGCCGTACCGCTGAGTCCCGACGAGGTGGTGAAGAAGCGCCACGCCATCTTCCGCCACCTTTCCCAGAAGGACATCGTCCCGTTCCCCGGCGAAGACCCGCGCGAGTTCTGGCAGCGTGCCGAAGAGCGCACCTCCAACACCGCCCGCCTGTACGACCAGCTGGGCATGGCTGAATACCAGGCCATCGAGGTGTTCCTCAAGCTCTGGTAATCACAGAATATTGTTTCAAAATTTACCCCGGATCGTTTATGCGGTCCGGGGTAATTTTATCTATTCTTCTTTATAAACCTTTCGGTTCTTCTTTCCGTTATAGGTGTATTCCAGATGGTCCACCACTTCGTAAATCAAAGGAACCTTATGGGCTTCCAGCTTCGATTTAATGAATAGCGACAAAGCATGTTTGTCAAACGGCACCTCCGGGTTGGTCACTACCAGGAGTTTCAGCACCCGGCCGATTACGGGATGCTTGGCGGCCACGCAAATGCAGTCTTTAATCCCATTGAACGAAGAGGCTACATTTTCCACCTCGATAGGGTTCACTTTGAAGCCGCCGATATTGATTACTTCTCCAACACGTCCGGTAAGGTGGATCATGCCTTCTTCATCGAAGTAGCCCAAATCCGAAGTGTGAATGCCGCCATCGGCCAGGACAATCTTAGTGGTTTCCTCGTCATTGATATACCCGGTCATGACGCCGGGGCCGGAAACCACAATTCTGCCTTCGGGGTCCAGATATATGACAGCGTTCTTGAAGGGCCGGCCGATGCAGCCTTCGATGTACTTTCCGTCGTTGAAATCGTATGCTGCCGCGCTGCCAAACTCTGTGGCGCCATAGCCATTGTACAGCCGTGTGTTGGGTAAGGCTTTGCTGAGGCGTTCCATGTCGGCCTTTGTGATAGGAGCGGCGCCGGTCTCGATGAAAGCAATTTTGGAAGACAAGGAGCACAGCTTCTCGTAAGAATACTGCATGATAATGCGGATGCTGGCAGGCACAAGGAAGGTTGCAAACTCTTTGAAGGGAAGATCGAAAGCTGCGAAAAAGGCATTCAGGTCTTTGATTCCGTCAATAATGCAAACGGTTCCTCCGGAACACAGGGTGGGATTGATTTTATGCAGCGTGGCAATATGGTTCAGGGGCCCGCTCACAATGAAACACAAATCCTCGTTGAAGGGGAAGCGGTCCATGAAATTCTCCGAACTGGCTACCAGGCTGGTGTGAGACAGCATTACGCCTTTTGACTTGCCCGTGGTTCCTGTAGTAAACAGGGCATCGGCCACATCGTCCGGGAACAGATTGGCCTCCACCTCTTTTTTAACGGACTCATACTCTTCCTCCGACACCGAATGCCCAAGGGGGACGGCAACAGCCTTCAAAAGATGGACGGCGCAGTAGGTAACAATGAAGTCGGCATCCTGGTTGGTGCGATACACATAGGCACGGTGGGCCTGTATTCCCTCATTCCGTAAAGCCTCTACCTTATTTTCAATGGCGTTCCAAAGCTGGGAATAGGTTAAACTCTTTTCCCCGCAAACGACGGCCACCTTATTGGGTGTAGAAAGGGAATACTGGCGGATTCTGCTTTCAAGCGACATCTTGGAGCATACCAGATTGGATATGGCTTTGACATCCTTGAAATTCTTGGGCGTTATATCTTGCTCGTCGAGCGGTATCTTATACTTTTCCGACAATACATACAGGATGGTAGCAATCCCTAAAGAATCCAGTTCGGCAAAAAGGAAGTCCGAGTCGAAATCAACAGCAGGAAGGATATCCTTCAGCATGCTTTTTATTTCTTCCGTTTTCATTTGTTACTATTTTATTATTGTGTTATTTGACAATTCGCAGCATTTTAAGATCGGCCACAAAGGAGTTTTCGGCCTCACAGTCTACCCATCCGTATATCATTACGGAAGGCCTTGTGCTTGACAGGGAGGCTTTGACGATGCGGTCAATTAAAGCATCATCCCTATAGGGCAGCATTACCAGGGTGGTTTCCCCTTTAATGGTATTCATCACGGCAATTTCTCCCAGCACCACATTGGGCAGGGTGTTGATGAATATGGCCGGACTGGGATAAAAGTCTTCCGGGTTGGAGAAGGTGGAAAGGTGCTTCCTGTCGGCCAGCACTGAGCCGTTCTGGGTAAAGATGAAAAGGGCGATATCTTCCGGGGCATAGCCAGCAAGGGCGTCTTTTGCCAACAGGCCTGTTGCAACGTAGGCAAGCCGGCTGAAGATGTCCATCTTGAAGAATCGGGAGCCGTCCAGCAGCTTCTTTTTGAAGATTTCAGAAACAAGGGCCGATCCGGTGGATTCGTATGATTCGGCTTCGCCATTCAGAATCACCTTATCGGGCTGAATGTGAAGCGTCTTTATTTCTTTATATTCAGCCGCCTGTGCCGGCTTCGGCTGTTCGGCCTTCCTGGAATAAATAATAGAGCCGTTACAGCCTCCGAATCCCGATTGCGTCTTGATGAAGGCCTTTTTTTCCGTTTTTTCAACGGCGCGGCAAATCTTGATTTTGCCGCTTACCCCTATTTCCTCAAATCCAAGAACCGGCAAAAGGATTCCTTCGTCCAGAGAGTACATGGTAATAATGGGCTCTACAATACCGGAGGCCCCGAATGTGTGGCCGAAATGGGGTTTGTAAGATGTGGTATAAATATCACCCAGGCCAGCACCCTCTATGGCTTTTGATTCCATCTGGTCGTTAAACATGGTTGCCGTCCCGTGGGCTGTGACGCAGGCAAGCGACTCTTTCAGTCCAGGAGTGAGAATTCTAGCGGCGGTCCGGCGGACGCCGTCTCCGCTGGGAATAGGGGCGCTCACATGATAAGCATCGTTGTTGAGGCATCCGTCCACCAGGTGCCATCCTTCCTCGTCTCCATTCGTGTCTCGCGTGAGAATAAGGGTGGCGGCACATTCGCCCACGTTCAGCCCCATCCTTTCCATGTCAAACGGCCTGCATTCCATTGGTGACAGCGCCTTGAAGGCGTTAAAACCGGCAAGCACAAAGGCCGAAACCACATCTGCCCCGCAGACAACGGCTGAATCATAGGCGCCCGAAGCAATCAGCCTGTCGGCCATCATCTGTGCCGTTCCGCCGGAAATACAGGCGTTGCTTACAGTTATCGGCACATTCACAAAGCCGAAATAATCGGCCACCTTTTTTGTGGCAACACCAGGCGCCAGATAATCCCCGTCGTGTTCTGGACAGTCCCCAAGCTCTTCTATATCGGCCGTGGCGGTGCCCACAATGAAAAGCGTCTTTGGGGAAGAAGGGTCTATGTTTGAACGGCTTAAGGCATCCTTTATGGAGTGGATCATTAAAGATTCATACCAGCTGAACCCGTCCAGCTTGAGTTCCTTTCTCTGTTCATCGGAAAAAACGCCCACGCAGAAACGTCCGGGGACACCCTGATAGCCATCCAGTTTTTTAAGAGAGGTTTCGCCGCATTTTACTGCAACATAATTATCCTCGGTGGTATATCCTAAAGGCGATGTTATATTTGTTGCAACAATCCTTGTCATTCCAATCCCATTAGTTGTTTCCACTCATTAAAAAACGCAGGCGTTTCCCAAAGCAGGTTAAAGTCCTTATCCATAAATACTTGCACCGTGCTTGCCTTTAGAAACACCTCGCCGTCTTCCGGATTGAATATTTCGTAGTCGAAGATTAACTTGGCCGAGTCGGAAGGGCGGTATGTAATTCTTACAACAGGGTGCATCCCATAGCTGAGCGGCTTCTTGTAACTGATTCTAAGATCCACCACGGGTGCGTAGTGCTTGAATTCGAAAAGACACTTCGTGTAGGTTAATCCGTACTTCTGCCCAAACGCCTCCCTGGCATCTTCCAAATAAGCAGTATAGGCGCCGTGCCACACAACGCCCATCATGTCTATTTCATTGAATCTGATATCTATCTTTTTTTCGGCCGATAGCACCACATTATCCTTCATTACGCACCAAAACTAATGACAGCAAATTTATGAAAAAAAAACCAATTCGTCGCATGCGGCCGCCTGGAGAATAAAAATAAGAGGTCAACTCACTTTTGAGTCAACCTCATATTTTTATACTATGTTCGAGTCGGAGGTAGGGGGAGGGGCCGGAAGGAGCAAAGCGACTGGAGTCCCCCGGGAGGGTATCCCTACCTCCGGCCTCATATGGACGAGGTATACTTATCATCTGGACCAGGTCCACTTTTATCCCTTGGACCAGGTCCAGCAGGTATAGCTTCCAGGCCCCTCTATGGCACATTCGGTGGACCAGGTCCAGCCACTAAAATGGGACCTCGTCCAAAAATGGGGTGGACCAGGTCCAAAAAGGCACAAAAAAAGAGACTGACCTAAGTCATATCGACTTTTTGGTCAGCCTCTTATAGTTTTTAGCTGTTTGCTATTTTAGAACTTGAAGGCAACACCTACGTTGGTATAGGGGCCGTAACCGGAATACTGGAATTCTGCGGAGAGACCAAAGTTGTTCGTGAAGAAGAAACGGACACCGGCGATACCTCCATAGAGGAAACCAGGGGCGGAATGGGCCTTCTCACCCGTCCATTTCCATGTGCTGATACCCAGACCGGTAAGGATACCGGCGTGAACCTCAAACTTTTCGGTGATGTTCAGGCCGTAAGTGACACGGGGAGCGATACCGAACTCGTTGTAGTTCCAATTATATTCGTAACCGCTGACAGTTCTGCCATAGTGACGGAAAAGGAACTCGCCGCCAATGGTGAAGTGCCCCTTCCACCAGCTGTCAATAAGAACATAGTCGCCATAAGCGGAAGCGCCGATACCAGGAAGGAAGCCAACCTGTGCGCCCACTACTACGGTACCCTTTGCCCAGGGATCTTCAATGGCTTTTGCAGAGAAGGCGGCGCTCATGGCCACCACTGCAACTGCAAGAATAGCAATGATTTTTTTCATAATGAAGTAAGTTTTAAATATTAAGTACACTATCTTTTTCTAAACATTACTGTCTAAAAATCACGTAAAAATAGCTATTTCTTGCAAAACAAGCAAATTTCAGCCCCAAAACGTATTAGTCCTCCTTGGCGGGAGCGGCCCGCATCATGGCCCAGGGGTTGAAGGATTCCAGCAGGCTCAGGGCCTCGCGGTCGGGGGCGTTTTTCACCTCGCTCTTCACGCCGAAGATCATGGTGGCGCCATCTTCCGGGTTGTAGGCCGGCCACTGAGGAATCTCCTTGCAGTTGGGATTGCCGGTGCGCATGAAGGCCACCAGGGCGGCTGACATCTGGTCGGAAACCTTGCGGGGTTCGGCACCGCCGCCTGTGTGGGTTACCATCAGGTCCGTATTCTTGAACCAGTAGCAGATATCGGCGCAGTGGAAGGCACGGATACGGCCGCCGAACAGCGGGGCGTTGTAGTCGAACCAGGCCAGATACACGGGTGCGCCGCCCTGGTTATACTTGGAATCGGCCGTTGCAAGCACGTTGGTGCGCTGGGCCACCATCATGTTGATGAGTTCGATGGGCTTCTTCTCCGGGAAAGCTCTCTGGAGGGCCTCCATGGCTTCCAGGGCCTTGGGCTGGCCGAAACTTTCCTTCACCATCTTCACGGCTTCTTCAAAGGAAATGGCTTCCAGCGTGGGGTTCTCCTTGCTCAGGGAGAACTCGGAAGTGGTGGTGCAGAGCATCAGGGGCACGCCGGCCGATGCGGCGTTCTTGTCGGCAAAGAAGTCGCCCTTGGGCAGGACGATACCATCGGCCACGGGGGAGAAGCCGCCCATGGTGTTGCCGGTACCTACCTCGGCAGCCACCTTGTTGGCCAGTTCGTAATATTCCTCCCAAGGCATTTCCTGCAGCTTCTTCACGTCGCCTTTCACGGCCTTCAGGATGGCGGCGCCAATGGCCTTGGTGCCTTCCTGGTCGGCGGCGGAAATGGCGTTGCCGCTAAGACCTACCACCTTGTGAACCAAGCCCTTGGACGAAGGCATGGCCAGCACGTCGCACACTTTGGCACCGCCGCCGCTCTGGCCCATGATGGTTACGTTACCGGGGTCTCCGCCAAAGTTGGCAATGTTGTTGTGCACCCACTGGAGGGCGGCCACCAGATCCAGCACACCCACGTTGCCGGAGGTGGCGAATTCGGGGCCGGCGGCCGACAGGTCGGAATAGCCGAAAACGTTAAGCCGATGGTTCACGGAAACGAAAACGATGTCTCCGGCGCGGGCCAGGTTGGCGCCATGGTAACCGTCCTGCTCTATGCTGTTACCGGCCGAGAAACCGCCGCCGTGCATCCACACCAGTACCGGACGCTTCTTGCTGTCGGGCGCCGGGGTCCACACGTTCAGGTTCAGGCAGTCTTCGCTATAATCGTAGTAATTCCAATGATCCGTGAAGGTACTGGAATTGTTCTTCCATTTGTCCTGATGGGCCTGGGGCGCGTCGTTGCCATAGAACATGGCGGGACGGATGCCCTCCCAGCTGGCAGGCTCCTGCGGAGGCATGAAGCGGTTGGCTCCGGCGGTGGAAGCGCCGTAGGGGATGCCCAGATAGGTGTACACGTCGTCCAGAATGTAGCCCTGGACTTTACCGTACTGGGTTTGGGTGACGGCGATATCGTCGCCCACAAAAAGACGCTGCCCGTCGTTCTGGGCAGACTGGTTTCCGCAGCAGCCGGCAACGGCTACCAGGGCGGGAACCAGGACTTTGAAAAGGGTATTCATATTGAAAAGGTTTAGCTGGGAGCAAAGTTAGGTTTTTCCCAAGGAGCAAGCATAAACCTGATGCTCAAATGTTTGTCTGTTTGTTCCATTTTTGTACCTTTGAAAAAACTTTTACACATGCGTAAAGTATATCTTCTCCTTCTGGGCCTCTGTGCCCTGGCCGCCTGTTCCCGTTCCGCAGAACCCGCCACCGGCCGCAGCCAGCCGGATTTGGGCTGGCTGTTCCTGGACAAGGCCCCCTACACTTTGGAAACGCAAGTGAAGGCGGCACCCGGACCGGCCGATATCTGTCTGGTGAAGGACCTGTCCCTGATGGCTCCGGAACCGGAAGTGGTGTTTTCCAGCACGGTCACCGTTAATCCCGACAGTACCATAAAAGTGAAGCTGGGTGCACTGGAACCCGGCTTTTATGAGGTGCGCCTGAGGGATTCCATCCGCTTTAACATAGGCGTAAGGCCCGACGAAGTGCTTTCGCCCGCCGATGCCCGGCCGGACTTTGACGCTTTCTGGGAGCAGACGCTGGCCGAACTGGCACAGGTGCCTCTTGAGCCGGAATTCGTTGTGGTTCCGGGTAACTCCAATGAACTCCGTACTTGCTACGAGGTCCGTTATGCCTCCTGGGGCGGCGCCGTCAGTGGCGGCATCATCTCCATTCCCGTGGCTCCGGGCAAGTATCCGGTGCACATCCAATACATGGGTTACGGGGCCGAGCCGTACTGTTTCGACCCTTCGGCGGCACCGGACTGCATCGATTTCCTGGTGAGCGTACGGGACCAGGGCATCTTCAAAAACGGCCAGGACCGCTGGATAGACCGGGGGCTGTCGGCCAAGGAAACTTTCTATTACAGAGGCGCTTTTGCCGATGTAAAGCGGGCCGTGGACTTTGCCGCCTCGCTGGATAAGGCCGACCCGGAGCGCCTGGTGGCTTCCGGCGAAAGCCAGGGCGGAGCCTTCACCTTTATATCGGCGGCGCTGGACAGCCGCATCAAAGCCATTGCCCCGGCCGTGCCTTTCCTGGGCGACTACCGCGACTATGCCCGCATTGTGGAATGGCCTGTGCATGAGGTGCTGGCAACGGCCGATGCCGAAGGCCTGGACCGGGAGGAACTGTTTACCATGCTGTCGTACTTCGACGTAAAGAATTTCGCCTCCCGCATCAGCTGCCCGGTGTATATGGCCTTCGGCCTGCAGGATCCCACCTGCCCGCCGCATACCAATTTCTCCATCTACAACAACCTGGGAACCAGGGACAAACGCTTCTTCTGCGTGCCCACCTGCGGTCATGCCATGTGGATGGAAACTTCCTGGAGTGCAGAAAGGAAAGCTTTTTTGGCCGAATGGTTAAACTAACGGGTAATTGTGGTGTCTAATCATGTGTTTTGACCGCAAAGTTCTTTAGTTTTAATTATATGAAAAAGATTGTTATCTGGGCAGCGGCAGCCATGATGCTGTGCGCCGCCAATCTGCAGGCCCAGCCGGGCGGCGGCTATCCTGGTGGTGGTTATCCCGGTGGTGGCTATCCCGGCCGTGGCGGCCAGAATCCCGCATTTCAGATGCCCGAACCTGTTACCGACAGCGCTTATGTGTCCGACAAATCGGCCGATATTGCTGCGGAGTACGACCTTTCTGCAGAACAGGAGGAGCAGGTTATTGCCCTCTTGGAGAAGTATGTTTCGCGCCTGAATATCAAGATGACCGGTTTCGGCAGTCCCAACAATCCCAACGAGGAACCCAGAGACTATCAGTCCATGACCGATGCCGAGCGTCGGGAAATGTTCAACCAGATGCAGAAGCGCATGCAGGAAATGGAAGAACTCCGGCAGGACAGGAACAAGGCCCAGAAAGAGGTGGACAAGGCCATGAAGGATATCATGGACAAGGAGCAGTACAAGGCCTACACCAAAGACCGCAGACGGGAAGACCGTGAGCGTCAGTCCCGCGAGAACCAGATGCGGGGTGGCATGGGCGGCCCTGGCGGCGGCTTCGGCGGCCCCGGTATGGGTGGTCCTGGTGGCGGCTTCGGCGGCCCCGGCGGAGGATTTGGCGGTCCTGGCGGCGGCTTCTAGGTTCAACCAGTGACTTAATAGAAGATGTCCAGACAAAAACGTCTGGACATCTTTGTATAATCGCTTGACGGTCAGGCGCTTTCATTTTGCGGCTACATTTAGCCGGAAATGTTGTATATTTGTACTGTTATGAGAAAAGCTTTAACCACACTGATTCTTTCGGCTTTGTGCGCCCTTGCCTTTGCGCAGCAGCCGGACCCCGATTTTTACATTTACCTTTGTTTCGGCCAGTCCAACATGGAGGCGGGCGCCCGTCCGGCCCCCCAGGACGAGGGTTTCAACGATCCGCGCTTCCAGTTCATGGCGGCCGTGGATATGCCCCGCTTCGGCCGTGAGCGGAATCATTGGTACACCGCCGTTCCGCCCATCTGCCGGGAAACCAACAACATGGGGCCGGTAGATTTCTTCGGCCGGAAGATGATAGAGGAGCTGCCCAGCCGCTATAAGGTGGGTGTTATCAATGTGTCCGTGGCCGGCGCCAAGCTGGAACTCTGGGACAAGGACGCCTGCGCCGACTACCTGGCCATGGAGGCGGCCGATCCTTCCCGCAGCTGGCTGGTGAACATGGCCAAGGAGTATGGGATGAACCCCTATCAGCGCCTGATGGAAACCGCCCGCGAAGCGCAGAAGTACGGCGTTATCAAAGGCATGCTGCTGCATCAGGGAGAATCCAACCCCGACGACCCCCAGTGGCCGGGGCGTGTAAAGAAGATTCATGACGACCTCTGTGCCGACCTGGGCCTGGACCCGGCGGAAATCCCGCTGCTGGCCGGTGAATTGAAATATGCCGAGCAGGACGGCGTGTGCGCCGCCTTCAACGAGGTAGTGCTGCCGCACCTGCCGGAGGTGATGCCCAATGCCTATGTAATATCGGCCATGGGCTGCGAAAGCACGGGCGACCAGTTCCACTTCAACACCGAAGGCATGCGCCTGATGGGTTACCGCATGGCAGAAAAGATGCTGGAACTGGAAGGCTTCCGGGATATGGAAAAACGCACCCTCACCCTGCAGCCGGATCGGCTGGGCATTGAAATCAGCCCCACCCTTGCCGGTATTTTCTTCGAGGATCTGAACCAGAGCGTAGATGGCGGTATCTGCGCCCAGCTCATCCAGAACAATTCCTTCCAGGCCTATAATGTACCGGATGGCCCGGAGAACGAATTCTCGCAGTGCGATACCGTTTTCTTCGGCTGGACCGTCCTGCGCGGGGAAGGTGCCAGGGGCATGGCCCACGCTGTGGAAGACAAGCCGCTGGTCAAAGACCTCAAACGCTGGTACGACTACGACCCCAACGACAAATACGACGACGAGCTGCGCTACAAGCAGTATTCCGTGCGCTTCGACATTGAAAAGCCCGGCGCCGGCTTCGGCATTGCGGCCAACGGCTACGGCATTGCCGAATATAAGAAAGGCAACGGCCTCATTTATTCCGACAACACGCAGGTGGCCTCCATTCCCGCCAAGGAAGGAGTAAGCTATAACCTGTCGCTGTACCTGCAGGGGGCCAAATATAAAGGTAATATCTCGGTCTGTCTTCAGGACGCCGAGGGCAATCCCAATTCCAATGTTATCACCATTTCCAAGCTGGGGAAGAAGTGGCAGCAGTACACCGGAACCCTCAAGGCTGAACGTTCCGTGGACAGCCGGCTGGCCATCCTGGCCGATGCCAAGGGTACCTTCTGGCTGGACTTTGTAACGCTGGTTCCGGAAGCCTCCGAACTGTGGAAAAACGGCCAGTACGGTCCTTTCCGCAAAGACCTGCTGGAGGCCCTGGAAGACCTGCATCCCGCTTTCATGCGCTTCCCGGGCGGCTGTGCGTCGGAAGGCCCCAACTACTTCGGCCAGGTGTTCTGGAAGAATTCCATCGGCCCGCGTGAGGAAAGGATTGGTTTCCGCAACCACTGGGGGTACTGGACCTCGCAGTATATCGGCTTTTACGAGTACCTGCTGATGGCGGAAGGACTGGGTGCCACGCCGCTGCCGGTGCTCAATAACGGCGTAACCTGCCAGTTCGCCGGGCATCAGTACATTGCTCCGCTGGACACGCAGGCCGACAGGGACCGCTTCTACAGCATCTTCGTGAAGGATGCGCTGGATTTCATCGAGTTCTGCAACGGCGGTACCGAAACGGAGTGGGGAGCCCGGCGGGCGCAGATGGGCCATCCGGAGCCGTTCAACCTCAAGTACCTGGGTATCGGCAACGAGAACCAGGGCAAGGAGTTCTGGGAGCGTTTCGACATCATGTACAAGGCCGTCAAGGCGCAGTATCCCGACATTATCATCGTTTCCACCGCCGGTGCCCGCGATGCCGGCAGGGAGTTTGACAACAACTACGCCGAGATTGACGCAAAGTATCCCGACACCTATGTGGACGAGCACTACTACAAGAGCGACGACTGGTTCCTGGACAACGGGAACCGTTATGCGCCCGGTGCCCAGCGCGGCGGCCAGGGTCTCACCTACGACCGCAGCCGTCCCACCCGCGTGTTCGTGGGCGAGTTCGCCAACAACAATGCCAATAACGCCTATTCTTCGGCCATGGCCGAAGCGGCTTACTGGACCAGCCTGGAGCGTAATTCCGATATGGTGGTGATGGCCGCCTACGCCCCGCTCTTCTGCAAGAAGGGCTTCAACAAATGGGACGCCAACCTTATCTGGTTCGACAACCGGGGCCTGTGGCGTTCCTGCAACTACTACTACCAGAAGCTGTTCTCCGTTGCCGGTAACCGCGCCTTCGAAATATCGGAAGCCATGGACGGCAACTGGGCCGACAATACCATCTACACTTCTCCCACCATCGACACGGAAAGCGGCGAAATCTTTGTGAAAATGGTGAATGCCGACGATATCGACAAGCTCTTTACCGTGAATGTGGGCAATGAAATCCGCTATCAGGCATCGCTGGAATTCATTTCCTCGCACGACACCTCCGTCAAGAACCAGGGCAGCCAGAACTACTATTCCAGCCATCCGGACTACGCCGCTCCCGCGGCCGGTCCCCGTGCCGGCGAACGTCCCGGCCTGGTGAACATGGCCTTCCGCTTTGGCCGACGGGTTAAGTACATAGAACCCGTGGTGCCGCATACCAAGGTATTGGGCACCGTTCAGGGTTCCTTTGAATTCCTGCTTCCGGAGAATGCCGTAGCCGTGCTGCGGCTAAGGCCCCTTTAGCGGAAAAGCATGGGGGCAAACTGGTGGAGGGAACGCCGCCAGGTGAGCCATTCATGGCCCGTACCCGGAGACTCGTAATACACGTGATTCACGCCAAGGCTGTCCAGGGCAACATGTAAATCGTGAATGCCCTGGTACATGCCGGCGGGTTCGTCGGTGCCGATGCTGATGTACAGCAGGTGGTACTGGTCGTTGTAGGAGGTGGGATACATTTCGCTGTCCCTGCGGTCGCCGGGGCCGCGGCCGGAGCCGCTGAAACCTCCAATCCATCCGAAGAGTTCCGGATGGTCCAGGCCGATGGTGTAGGATTGGAAACCGCCCAGCGAAAGGCCGCAGATGGCGCGGTGCTCACGGTCGGCGATGGTGCGGAAGCGTTCGTCGAAGGTGGGTACGGACTCCTCTACCATCACCTTTTCAAAAGCGTCGAAGTTGAACAGGTTGAACCGCCCGCCGGGCTCTTCGCCGGCCAGGGTAGCCACACCGTGCTCGCACACAATAATCATCGGCTCGCATTCTCCAGCGGCGATGAGGTTGTCCATAATATTCTGCATCATACCCTGGGTGGCCCAGCCGGTTTCATCTTCGCCGGCGCCGTGCAGCAGGTGCAGCACCGGGAAGCGGCGTTCGGGTTCGGACTTATACTGCGGCGGCAGATACACATAGCAGCTGCGCTCTGCGGCCGTTAGTTCCGAATAGTACTTTTCTATGCGGATTTCTCCGTGCGGGACCTTCTTTTCCAGGTAATAATCCACCCCGGCTTCCGGAATCTCAATACCGCTGCCCCAGTAGAAGGAGCCGAAGAACTGCTGGGTGTTGGGGTCCGGTACCCGCTGCCCGTCCACCGTAAGCATATAATAGTGGAAACCGGGTACCAGCGGCTCGGAAGTGGCTTCCCAAAGGCCGTCGGCCCCTTTCACCATATCGTAATTCTTGCCGCCCACATTCACGGCAACGGCCTGGGCGTCCGGAAAATCGACCCGGAAAACGGCCGACAGGTCCGGATTCACCAGGGGATATTCGTGACCCGGAAGGTTGGTGGTAGAGGGCGTGGGCTTGGTGAGAACGCCCACCTGGGTGTTTCCTGCGCAGGCAGCCAGCAGGACCATCGCTGCAAGAAGAATCGATTTTTTCATATAACACAAAATTTAGGGCAATGACTCACTGGAATCATTGCCCAAAGATACGCTTTTTTGTATATTTGTACGGACGATATAGTGATAAATTTTCGCCACATACAGATATGAAAAAAACTGCATTCCTGGTAACGCTGCTGTGCTGCGCACTCACGGCCACCGCCCAAAACCCTTACCTCCCCCTGTGGGAACACCTTCCCGACGGCGAACCGCGCGTATTCGAAGATCCCGACAATCCCGGGAAGTTCCGTGCCTACATCATTGGTTCCCACGACCTTACCTACACAGCCTACTGCGGAGCCGATATCCGTATGTGGTCGGCCCCGGTGGAGGATCTGAGCCAGTGGCGGGACGAAGGTCCCATCTTCACCTGGTTCGTGGACGGGCAGTGGGATGTGATGTATGCCCCGGACCTGGTGGAAGTGAAAGACCGTGACACGGGCAAGAAGACATACTATCTGTACCCGCATTCCCGCGGACGCGGACGCATTGCCATGGTGTGCAAGAGCGACAGGCCCAACGGTCCCTTTGTGCCCATCAACGCCACGGAGGACGGCCGTGGCTGCCTGCCCGGCTCCATCATTGACTTCGACCCTTCCGTGTTCATCGAACCTGTTACCAATAAGAAAGACCCGGATTACAAGACCGGTTTCCGGGCCTATGCTTTCTATGGTTTCCAGCACTCCACGGCCATTGAGCTGGACCCGGAAACCATGTATTCCATGCGCCCCGGTACGGAATTGCACGACTATTTTATCCCCGCCAGCTCGCGTTACGGCGAGGTGCGGGACCCGGAAGGCACGCAGTATCCCTCGCTGTACAAAGGCCAGAATCCCGGTGAATTCAATTTCTTTGAGGCTTCCAGCATCCGCCAGGTGGGCAACAAATACGTGATGGTGTTCTCCGGCTACAGCGGCCCGGACTACGGCCTGGAATCTACCAATTCGGCCCTGCGTTATGCCTACGGCGACTCCCCGCTGGGTCCCTGGCGCTCCGGCGGCGTGCTGGTGGATTCCCGCGGCGTGGTGCCCAACCAGGACGGCAGCGCCCTCACTACCACCAATGCGGCGCACAATACCCATGGTTCCCTGCAGGAAATCAACGGTCAGTGGTATGTGTTCTATCATCGCCCTCCGCGCGGCTTCGGCTATGCCCGTCAGCCCATGGTAGCGCCCGTTAAGATTGAGTGGGACAAGAAGAAAGTGGCCGATGGCGGTCAGGTGCGCATTACGGCGTACGACCCTTATGCCGCCGATGAAAAATGGACCGCAGCGGCCTCCGACGGCAACGTTTACACCGGCGCCGAGGTTACCAGCGAAGGTTTCCAAATCTACGGCCTGTCGCCTTACGCCTATTATTCGGCCGGTTACGCCTGCTACATGAGCGACCAGAACTGGATGCAGGACAACTTCGACGTTTGGAACAACAACATGGATGTGGCCGGTATTACCAACGGCGGCGTTGTGGGCTTCAAGTACTTCAGCTTCGGCGGTCTGGCGCAGAATACCAAGGGCCTCAAGGCCTTCGGCGGAACGCTTAAGGGCGACGGCACGCAGCTGGACCTGTTCCTCACTCCCGGCGGCCACGGCGCCTTCAAGATTCATGTGATGCTGGACGGCCCCTATGCCAACAGCACTTGGAACGGCCGGGAAATCGCCGTTGTGGACGTGCCCGACAGCCCTAAGGGGCAGATGCTGCACGTGCAGGTTCCTGTGCCCGCCGTGGAAGGCCTTTCCGGCAAGCACGCCATTTACCTGGTGGCCGAGGGAGCCGATATTCCCCCGCGCCCGGTGAATCCCCGTTTTGCCGCCATGCGGCCGCCCATCCAGATGCGTCCGGAAGGCCTGTTTGACCTGAACGGTATAGGCTTCTCCAAGCCCGGAACGCCTTGCGTAAAGCCGGAAGTACCTCAGCTTGAATTCTTTGCCGACGGCAAGCCGCTGGTGGTTCCCACCACGCCCATCCGGTTCACCAACCTGAACGGCCTCACGGACCAGATCCGCTATCAGGTCTATGGCCCGCTGAAGGATGGCTCCAAGCTGGAAGTGAAGGCTTCCAGCCCGGAGGTTAAGATTGAAGTGAGCCCTATAGTAGAAGGCCGCGCCACGGTGAAGTGCATCTGGAACGGCCTGCAGAAAATCTATCTGGTGAATTAATCTATCGGCCGCGCATGCGGTTCACGGCATTAAACTGCCCCGGACGCACCGTATCCAGCCAGTTCTCGTTGGTGCGGGGTTTGGGCGAAGTTTCCACTGCATGAACCTTGATGTTCTGACCCTCCACCACTATTCTGTCCAGGAAGGAATCTATTTCGTTCCAGAACCATTTTAGGGGAAGCAGGGCCATAACATGGTCGCCGCCGGCATACTCGTAAAGCATATAGGGAACATCCAGCATATCAAGCTGTTGGCCGATATATTCGGGTCCGAATCCATGCCGTCCCGGATTGTTCTCCACGTTAAATGTTACCGTGGGATCTGATGCCCCATGGAAAAAACACATGGGGCAGGGGCGCTTGTCCCAGCGGAGTTCCGTGTCGTTGTCGCCGGTCAGATACACGGCGCCGGCCATGGGCATTACGCCGGCGTAGTTGAAACCATCCGGCAGGTTTTCCTTTGCCAGGCTGTGGCCGGAGCAGATATAATATTCGGCGTTCATGCTGTTGATGGCGCCGGCGCTGCTGCCGCTGATGACTATCTTTTCCGGATCGATATTGTATTCGTCGGCGTGCTCAATGAGCCAGCTGGTGGCCGCGTAGAGGTCTTCCACGCCAATATCAATGGAATACTGGAAGGGATTGTAGCCTTCCGGAGGCGTAATGAGCGGTTTTCCGTCCCGGCCGCGGGCCGATCCCAACCGGTAGTCGATGGCCACGCAAACCCAGCCTTTTTCGCAAAGGTGGTCGTACAGGGGATTGCAGAGGGCATCTACCCTTGATCCCATGGCCCAGGCGCCGCCGAAGGAATAAATGAACACCGGACGCTTTCCCTCCGTTTTCTGGCCCTTGAACTGGTAGATGTCCATGAGGATGGGCTTGTCGTCGCGGACAACGAACTCAATCGTTGTCTTGTCGGCCTTGGAAACTACGGCCGACGGCCACTGCGGGAAGGCTCGACTGCTGTTAAACTTGAAGATGGCGGCGGAAACGGGGGAGATTTGAATTACGTCTCCCTTTTTAGTCTGTTTGTAGCTGCATTTCTTATAGCTGCCGCCGATGAGTTCGGGCGCGGAGGCCTCTGTGGGGAGGGTTACGCTTGCCTGCTTGCCGGAGGGATTCAGCACCACCCAGCAGCGTTCTCCGGCTGCCGTACGGCGCTCATACACCATGGGATAGGGCTGGTCCAGCGAACTCACCAGGCGCCAGGAGGCATCGGCGCCCAGGGCGGAAACCTCTTTGCGAAGCTTCAGCAGCGTGCGCACGTAATGCAGCAGCGAGGCCGGATCGGCTTCGGCCTTTTCCACCGTCATGCGGTTGGGATCCGGGTCCTGCGGAATGTAAATCTTTTCAATGGGTGCGGTGGAGAAGCCGGCATTGGCCGTGGCGTCCCACAGCATGGGGATGCGGCAGCCGGCCCGGAAACCGGAACCGTCGGTGGAAGGCGCCGCCGGATTCTGTTTGAGGCCGATTTCGTCGCCGTAATAGATGAACGGCACGCCCGGCATGGTAAGGAAGAAAGTCATGGCCACCTTGAGCTCTTCCGCTGTGGTGCGGCCTTCCGTGCACACGCGGTTGAAGTCGTGGTTGCCGGAGGGCATGCACACATAACCATGGCCCTGGACGGCGTTGTACTGATAGGTATAAAGGTCGTACCAGGTTTTGAGCTCGCCCGTTCCAGCTTTGTCAAAATACGGTGTGGCCTGAACGGCGTTGGGGCCGAAACCGCGCCGGCCGAAGAAGAACAGCGTGGAGTAGTTGTACTGCCCGTCGTGGCAGAAGAAGTCCAGGTCGAATCCTGCCTTGGCAACGGACTGGGACGGGTTGAACCATTCGGCAATGAGCACACCTTCCGGGTACTTCGCCTCGAACCAGGGCATCAGGTCCTCGTTCCAAAGCTTAATGGTAGCCGCCTTGTCCGGGTCGTTCTTAACCAGGCTGGCTGCCATATCTACGCGGAAGCCGTCCACGCCCTTGTCCATCCAGAAGGAAATGATGTTCTTGAGCTCCCGGCGCATGGCCATCGGCCCGGGAGCATCCACCGCCTGTTCCCAGGGATGGGCCGGGTCCGGATTGGCAAAGCCGAAGTTCAGGGCCGGCTGGGTGTCGAAGAAATTCTTGATATAATAGGGGCCTCGGGGAGCGTCCGTAGCCACGAATTTGCTCAGGAGCGAGGCTCCGGCGCTGTTCCGTACGGCGTCGTCCAGCGAGCCGCCAGCACCGGGAGCTGCACCACCATCCGGCTTGAAGGAAGGCCAGATGTAATAGTCGGAATAACGCAGATCGGCCCCCTCACGCGACTGCAGGAACCATTCGCACTGGTCGGACGAATGGCCGGCCACCAGGTCCATCACTATCTTGATGCCGCGCGCATGCGCCTGCCGGAGCAGTTCCGCCAGGTCGGCATTGGTGCCGAAACGCGGGTCCACCCGGTAGAAGTCAATAATGTCGTAACCTCCGTCTGTCCAGCCGGAAACATACACCGGATTCAGCCATATGGCCGTTACGCCAATGGACTGGATATAGTCCAGACGGGAAATGATACCGGGAATATCGCCGATACCGTTGCCGTCACTGTCCTGATAGGAAGACGGGTAAATCTGGTAGAAAACGGCGTCCTTAAGCCAAGAGGGCTGAGCGGCAAAAGCGCCTGTACAAATGGCTGTAAGCCAGAGAAGGATTAGTGCTTTTTTCATATTACAAAGATAATCAAATAATCCCTATATTTGTAGTATGAACGTAATCCACGAAAACCAATAATTAATACACTATGCATATCCAAGAAGAAGCCGCCCGCTGCCTTTTGTGCAACAATGCACCCTGCAGCAAAGCCTGTAAGAACGGAGACCCGGCCCGTGCCATCCGTGCCGTCCGTTTTGGTAATGAAGCCTTTGCCGGGCAATGGATAGCCCGGGCCGATGAAGCTGAATTGGAAGCCGCCGAAAAGGCCTGCATCCATTACGACCGTCCCATCCGTATCCGGGAAATGGCCAAGGTGCTTTCCGCCATGCCCATCCCCAGTCAGAAATCTCTGCCCTCTCTGGAAATAGACTTCTGCGGTATTCACTGCGAGAATCCTTTCTTCCTGGCTTCATCGGCCGTGTGCACCAACTATGATATGGTTTCGCGGGCGTTTGATGCCGGATGGGGAGGTGTTTTCTACAAGACTATCTGCATGCAGGAAATCCGGGAGGTGTCGCCGCGCTTCGATGCTGTCCGCAACGACGCCAACAGCAGTTTTATCGGCTTCCGCAACATGGAACAGCTGAGCGAAAATCCCGTGGAAGTGGACTTTGACATCCTCAGGCGCCTAAAGCAGAACTATCCCGGCAAGGTGGTCATTGCCTCCATCATGGGGCAGCAGGAAGAGGATTGGATCCAGTTGGCCCAAATGGCCGAAGAAGCAGGCTGCGACGCGGTGGAACTGAACTTCTCCTGCCCGCAGATGCGCCTGACCGGCATGGGCTCCGATGTGGGACAGGATGCCGAACTGGTAACCTTTTTCACCGCCTGTGTCAAGCGCAGCATAAAGATTCCCGTTATTCCCAAGATGACGCCCAACATTACCCATATCTCCGAACCGGCCATGGGCGCTGTGTTGGGCGGGGCCGATGCCATTTCGGCCATCAACACCATCAAGAGCGTTACGCTGGGTGAAGGCTCCGAAGTGAACGGCTGCCAGACCGGCTCCGGCTATTCCGGCAAGGCCGTCAAGCCCATCGCCCTGCGGCATATCCTGGCCATGGTCAAGAACCCCATCATCAGCCACAAAGAGCTTAGTGGCGTGGGCGGCATTGAGACTTGGCGCGATGCTCTGGAATTCATCCAGCTGGGCTGCCGAAACGTGCAGGTATGCACCTCAGTAATGCAGTACGGCTACCGCATCATAGACGACTTGATTCTTGGCCTGCAGAACTACATGGCCGAACGCGGAATCTCCAACCTGGCCGATCTGGTAGGCGAACTCCTGCCCAAATTCTACTTGCCGCACGACCTGGACCGCGACACCGTTGTTTATCCTAAGATGGACCGCGAGAAGTGTATCGGCTGCGGCCGTTGCTACACTTCCTGCATGGACGGCGGCCACCAGGCCATTTCCTTCGGCGAAGACCGCCAGCCCAAAATCAATGGCGCCAAATGCGTCGGCTGCCTCCTTTGCCGCCTGGTTTGCCCCACCGGCGCCATCACCCCCGCCAAGCGAATCTCCAAAAAATCATAACCATCCTGCGCCAATAGCTGCTATTCTCACTGATTGTATGATAAAAAGGTCTGTTCTTCTGCTTGCCGCCATTCTGGTTTCTTTCGGGCTGGGCGCGCAAGTGTACAATGATGGTCTCCAGCGCAGCACCCCGGAGGCGGAAGGTATCCGTTCGGAGGCTGTTGCCGATTGGTTCCGAGCCCTGGAAGAGGGCGGATACGAGGTGCACGGCCTCATGCTGTTAAGGCACGACAAAGTGGTGGCCGAGCACTGGTGGGCGCCCTACGGCCCGCAGTACCCGCACGCCATGTATTCCGCCACAAAAACCTTCACGGGTGCCGCGGTGGGCTTTGCCGTGCAGGAAGGCCTGCTGAAGGTGAGTGACAAAGTGTCCTCCTTCTTCCCGGACCTGATGCCGGAGAAAACGGCTCCGGAATTGGAGCGTCTTACGGTGGAGCACCTGCTCACCATGTCGGCCGGACATGCCCGCACCCAGTATCCGGGCTCCGGCGACGACCAGGTACGTTCGTTCCTGGCCATGGACTATGCCCACGAGCCGGGCACTTCGTTCGCCTACAACATCACCTGTTCGCACATGCTTTCCCAAATCATCACCAGGGTTACCGGGCTTACGCTTTACGAGTACCTGAAGCCGCGGCTGCTGGATCAGCTGGGTATCCGCGACGTGGTGTGGGAAATGGACCTGGACGGGCGTAATATGGGTAACGGAGGCATGCACAGCAAAACTTCCGACCTGGCCAAGTTCGGCATTTTCCTCAAAAACAAGGGTGTATGGCAGGGCAGGCAGCTGCTGAACCGGGAATGGGTAGAGGCCATGACAACTCCGCACATCTTCCAGCGTCCGGAACTTTCGGCCGAAGAGAACGAAAAGGACGACGCCGGGCAGGGATACGGCTATCAGCTGTGGATGGGGCGTCATAATTCCTGGCGCGCCATCGGCGGGCAAAACCAGCTGATTATGGTAATCCCGGAGTACGATGTAGTGGTGGCTTCGAATGGCCAAATCGGTGACGAGGCTGGGTTTAACCAATTGATTTATAATTTGCTGGACGGAATGAGCGACAAGAAGCTCAAACCCAACAAGGGCTTCGACCTGCAGGCGGCCATCGGCGGTTATGAGCTTAAGCATCCTTTCCCGGAGCCGTCGGCTGCGCCGGTGGAACGTTCCCGTACCCTGCGCTACCGCATGCATCAGAACGCCTATGGCCTTACGGGCATAGCCTTCCGCTTTGATGCCGAGGGGAATATGTACCTTACGCTGGAAACGGGAGAGTCTATCCACAACCTTCCCTTCGGCCTGGACAGCTGGAAGATGGGCAGCACTGACCGCTCACTGCTGTTTGGCGGAACGGTATATGCCAACACCATGAACACCACGCCCATGACCACGGCGGGCTGGTGCACCTGGACCGGGGCCGATGAACTGGGCGCCTATTACCTGTCGCTGTTCAACAACGGCTGCCAGGAGCGCTTCCGTTTCAATTTCTCGGCCGACCGGGACGACCTTACCATTACGGTGGTAGCTCCTCAACCCCGCCGTTTCCAGGGAAATCCCGCACCGGCACCCGCCACGCGCGATATAATACTCACGGCTTCCCGGATAAAAACCACTTATTGAAGACAATTTCAACGGAAGGCCTGTGTTTCCGCTCTGGGCGCAGATGAAGTTGAGGCCAAAGGCCGATTTGGAGGGGGTATGGGGGATGCTTCCCCCAATTTGTCGAAGCCCTTGGGCACCAATCTGGGCGCAGATGAAGTTGAGGCCAAAGGCCGATTTGGAGGGGGTATGGGGGATGCTTCCCCCAATTTGTCGAAGACCTTGGGCACCAAAAAGGCATCGCTTCGGCGATGCCTTTTTGTGTGCCCAGAGCGGGAATCGAACCCGCACGATATTGCTATCACAGGATTTTGAGTCCAGCGCGTCTACCAATTCCGCCATCCGGGCAGGGGCGTCTTTTAGCGACGGGATTGCAAATTTAGGTCAAAATCGGGGAACTGCCAAATTTTTCAGTTATCTTTGTAGTCTATGATTAAGGAACTGAAGCAGATTGCCGGCATTGCCCGCTGGCTGGAACAGGAACCGGAACTGGTAGTAGTGTACGACGAAAATGTGGCCTGGGTGGCCACCGAAGTGCTAAAAGCTTTGCCTCAGGCAAAAACCTCCATAGCGCTGGAAACTTCCGAGGAGCTTAAAACCATGGATACGGTGCTGGCGCTGGAGCGTCGGCTGCTGGAGGCCGGGCTGTCCCGCGGTGCCATGCTGCTGGCCATCGGCGGCGGCATCACCACAGACCTTACCGGCTTTGCCGCCAGTATGTACAAGCGCGGCATCCGCTATGCCAACTTCCCCACAACGCTTCTTGCGCAGGTGGACGCTGCTATCGGCGGAAAAACCGGCGTGAACCTGGACGGTTACAAGAACATGCTGGGCGCTTTCCGCATGCCGGAGTACACCTTCCTTTGTGCCGATGTCCTGCGCACCCTTTCCCCCCGGGCTTTCCGCTGCGGGGTGGCCGAACTGCTCAAAACCTTCCTCCTGGCCGATGCCACCGCGTATGAATCGGCCGTCCGCCTCCTTTCGGGGGCAAAAACGGCCCAAAACGCCCCCGAATTGCAGCAACTCATTCTTCGGGCGGCGGAAATCAAGGCCGGCATTGTGGAGCGGGACCCGGAGGAGCACGGCGAACGCGCCAAGCTTAACCTGGGCCACACCTTCGGTCACGCCATCGAGCACGAGGCCCATAAGCGCGGCGAAGATATCCAGCACGGCGAGGCGGTGGCCATCGGCATTATCCTGGCAGCGGAAATGAGCGACCGGGAAGGCCTGTCAAAGAGCCTTGCACCGCGCCTGAAGGCCGATTTCGCCGCGGCAGGCCTCCCCACAGAGTGCCCCTACCCGCTGGAAACCCTCCGCGAGGCCATGACCAAAGACAAAAAGGCCACCGTGGGCAAGATCCGCTTCATCCTGCCGAAAGAAATCGGCAGCGTGTGCGAATGGGAAGTTATTAATAATTAGCAACTTAACGATTCCTCCCTGTGTCGGGAGTCACAGGGAGAAAAGCGTAACAACGTAATACAGAATGATTTGCACCTCCATACAGAATAAGGAACTGCAGGAAATCCTGGACCTGCTGGACAGCGGGGCCGTAGAAATGGCCGAAATCCGCCTGGACCGCTGCGCTCTGGAGGAAGAGGACATCGATCTGCTGTTCTCCGGCTCCGATGTGCCGCTCATTGCCACCTGCCGCCTGAACGAGGAATCGCAGGGACCGGAACTGCTGGAGCGGGCCATAAAAGCCGGCGCCAAGTACGTAGATCTGGAGATGGAGGCGCCCGCAACAGTAGGCCGGCGCATCCGCGAAGCCTGCCGGGAGTATGGAACGGTACTCATCCGTTCCTACCACAACTTCACGGAAACTCCGCCGCTTCCGGTGCTGAAAAGCCTGGTGGAGCGGGCCCGCCAGTTTGGCGGTGAAGTGGTAAAAATCGTAACTACAGCTACTTCCAAGGCCGATTCGGCCACGGTTATGGAACTTTACAAAGAGGCCAGGCCGGGAACGCTGGTGGCCTTTTGCATGGGCGAAGAAGGCCGTGAAAGCCGGCTGGAAGCCTTGCGACTTGGAGCCCCCTACACCTATGCCTGCTTAACGGAAGAAGAGGCAACGGCGCCTGGCCAGTGGACGGCAGAAGCCATGCAGAAGGCTGTGTATGGCGATTTTCGCTTTATCCAGGCGGGCAGCCTGCCCATGCCTTCGTCCAAGAGTTTTGCCCAGCGGGTTATCATTGCCGCCGCGCTGGCCGATGGAACTTCGCATCTGAGCGGCTATACGCCCTGCGGCGATAACGAAAGCGCCCTGGCGGTGGCCCGTGCCTTGGGCGCCGAAGTAAAGATAGACGGGAACCTTCTCACAATCAGTGGGATAGCTGCGTCAAAAGGCTGCTGCAAAGACTTGCAGGAGCTCCATACCGGCGAATCCGGTTTCCTTACCCGCCTGATGGTACCTCTTATGGCCGTTCTGCCGGAAGGTCCGGTGCGTATGACGGGTGAAAAAACCCTCTTAAAACGCCCTCTGGCCGATGCGCACGACATTATGGCCGCTTTCGGCGTCCGTTTGTATCCGGAAAGTAACAATTTTGTTAACCCGGCCAAAAACGCAGATTTTAACGAAAACAAAAACGTTTCAGATACACGAAAATCAGACTGTTACCTTCCAATGACCGTTTCCGGGCCGCTCATTCCCGGAAGGGCCGATATTTCCGGAAAAGGAGGGTCTCAGCTGATATCGGGCCTGCTGGCCGCCCTGCCCCTCGCCGGCGGTAAATCTACGGTGTATGTGCATGAGCCCAAGAGCATTCCTTACCTGTTCATTACGGTGGATGTGCTCAAAAACTTCGGCATTAAGATAGCATCGGAGATGGAAGGCGGGGAAGATTTCCTGCAAACCCAGGACTGGGGCCTGTGCACGGGTCTCAATTTCCGGATAAAAGGCGACCAGCGCTATCGGGCGGCCGATTTTGCCATCGAGGCCGACTGGTCCGGCGCCGCCCCCTTCCTCACTGCCGGTGCCATCTTCGGCCAGGTGGAAGTGGAAGGGCTTGATACCCAAAGCCTTCAGGCCGACATTTCCATCATGGACATCCTGATGGACGCCGGTGCCAGCATGTCGCAGCAGGAGGGTCCCACTCCTTCAAGCGGTCCCATCCGGGTGCAGCGTGCCCCGCTGAACGCCTTCTCCACGGACTTGAACAATTGCCCGGACCTGTTCCCCATGGTAGCCGTGCTGGCCGCTTTCTGCCCCGGCGAAAGCCATATCCTGGGCGTAGAGCGGCTCCGGCACAAGGAAACCGACCGCGCCGCCGCCATAGAGGCCATGCTTTCTAAGATGGGTGTTCCGGTGCAAATTATTGAAGATGAAATGATTATTACGGGCATGGGCCTCACGCAGCGCATCCTTACCGGAAACCTGCTGAAAGGCGGAGCATTCCCTTCCTATGCCGACCACCGCATGGTAATGGCCCTGAAGGTGGCCGCCCTGGGAGCCCGGGAGCCGGTGATTATAGACGACACCACTTGCGTGGCCAAGTCCTTCCCTTCCTTCAACGAAGTATTTAACGTCATGACCGGCTCCCACCGGCCATCTCATACCCAATAGCGCATGAACACTTTTGGTAACAAATTCAGAGTAAGCATTTTCGGCGAGTCCCACGGCCAGCGTATCGGCGTGGTGCTGGATGGTGTTAAACCCGGCCTGCCCCTTTGCGAAGAGGATTTCCGGGCCGATCTGGCCCGCCGCAAGGCCGGCGCGCCCGGCACTACCCCTCGCATCGAAGCCGACGAGCCGGAAATTGTTTCCGGCGTATTCGAAGGCCATACTACCGGTGCTCCGCTTACTATTTTGTTCAAAAACGAGAATACCCGCAGCCAGGACTATGCCGCTTTCCGCGAGCATCCCCGTCCCGGTCATGCCGACCGTACGGCCGCCATCAAGTTCCAGGGTTTCAACGACCCCCGGGGCGGCGGACATTTCTCCGGACGCATCACGCTGGGCATCGTGGCCGCCGGCGTAGTGGCCAAGAAAATGGCCGCCTACAGCTATGAGGCCGAGATTCTGGAGATTGGCGGCAACATCCGAAGAGAAGAATGGCCGGTGCTCATCGAGCAGACCCGGGCCGAGGGAGATTCCCTGGGCGCCGTGGTGGAATGCCGGGTGAGCGGCCTGCCCGCCGGACTGGGCGAACCCTTCTGGGACAGTGTAGAATCCCGCCTGGCCCACGCCGTTTTTGCCATTCCGGGCGTGCGGGGCATTGAATTCGGCGACGGTTTTGCCGCTTCCCGGAAGAAGGGATCGGAACACAACGACGCCTTCGGCCCGGATGGCGTTCCCGTCACCAACTACGCCGGCGGCGTAAACGGCGGCATAACCAATGGTAATCCGCTGGTGTTCCGCGTGGCCTTCAAACCCACCGCCAGCATTGCCAAGGCCGGCATCCCCGGCCGTCACGACGTATGTTTCGCCCTCCGCACTCCGGTGATTGTGGAGGCTATGGCGGCCATCGTACTGGCCGATTACAAATAACTGTCAGTGAAGAGATTACTCCTAATATTCACGCTCCTGTCCCTGGTCCTTTCGGCTGGGGCGCAGCGCAATACCGCCACCGTGAGCGGCTATATCACCGACTCCGAAAGCGGGGAAACCCTCCTGGGTGCCGGCGTACTGGTAGCCGACGGGGCCAAAACGCCCACCGGTGCCGTCACCAACGTCTATGGCTACTACACGCTCACCATTCCCAAGGGCTCCACAAGCCTGCAGTACAGCTACGTGGGCTATTCCGGCCAAACGGTGCAGCTGAACCTGCAGCGGGATACTACCATTAATATTATCCTTTCGCCGTCGGCTTCCCTGGAAGAGGCGGTGGTGGTGGCCCAGAAAGACGCCGGCATCCAGTCCACCTACCTGGGCGCCATCGACATCCCGCTGAACCAGATTATGAATACGCCGGTGGTTTTCGGCGAGGCCGATGTGCTCAAAGCCATCCAGCTGATGCCGGGCGTACAGGGCGGAAACGAAGGATTCACAGGACTTTACGTCCGCGGCGGCGGGGCCGATGAAAACCTGATTCTGCTGGACGGCGTACCCATCTACAACGTAGATCACATGCTGGGCATCCTGTCCGTCTTCCAGACCGAGGCAGTGAAAAAGGTTACCCTGTACAAAGGTTCCTTCCCGGCCCGCTACGGCGGCAGGGTGTCGTCTATCGTGGATATCCGCACCAACGACGGCAATATGAAGGAAACCCACGGCAGCATCGGCGTGGGCGTCCTTACGGAGAAAGTGCATCTGGAAGGGCCCATCGTCAAGGATCGGCTCAGCTATTCCATCAGTGGCCGCGGCCTGCACACGCTGCTGTACGACCCTATTATCCGTGCCGCCATGGGGAAAGGCCGATACGGCAACTATTTCTTCTACGACCTTTCCGGAAAGCTCACCTGGCGCCTGTCCGACAAAGACCGCTTCTTCCTGGCGGCCTACAGCGGCAAGGACAAAATGGGCATCCAGTTCGAGGATGACGAAAACAGCGCCCTGGTTTACGAGGAAGTGGACCAGGCGCCCACCAATTACTTCTTCCGTACCGACATGGGTATCGGCTGGGGCAATAACGTGGCTTCGCTGCGCTGGAACCACATTTTCTCCAGCAAGCTCTTCTCCAATACCACGGTGGCGTTCAACCAGTACAAGATGCTTATGCACATGGGTTTGCGCACCCAGCAGAACAACGAGAAAACACAGTTTGACGTAGATTACAACTCCGGCATCCGCGACTGGAGCGCCAAGATGGACTTCGACTATGTGCCCACGCCGGCGCATCTGGTGAAATTCGGCGCAGAGTACACCTACCATACCTTTGTGCCGGAGACCCTTACGGCTGTAATGAGCGAAACCATCAACGACCAGACCAACGGGGAAGGCCTGAACTACCGTAGCCCGTACGAATCGTACGTGGGGCACGATATCGCGCTCTATGCCGAGGACGATTTTTCCATCGGCAAGCATCTTACCGTGAATCCGGGCCTGTACGCCTCCCTGTTCATTGCCGACGGAAAGCCGTACTTCAACCTGCAGCCGCGCCTGTCGGCCAAGTATGCGCTGGATAACGGGCTCTCCTTCAAGGCCGGTTATGCGCGCATGGCACAGTACGTCCATCTGCTCAGTTCCTTCTCCATTTCGCTGCCGCTGGACCTGTGGGTGCCCATCACCAAGAATATCAAGCCGGTAACCTCGGACCAGGTTTCGGCCGGTGTCTATTTCGACGGCCTTCCGGGCTGGGAATTCTCGCTGGAAGGCTACTGGAAGCACATCGATAACCTGCTGGAGTATAAGGACGGAACCATAGTGCTGGGCAACAGCATGGGTTGGGAAGACAAAGTGGAAATGGGCCAGGGCCGGGCCATGGGCCTGGAAGTGCTGGTGCAGAAAACCACCGGCAAGCTAACCGGCTGGGTGGCCTATACGCTGGCCAAGAGCGACCGCATCTTCCCCGACGGATCCGTCAATCTGGGAAGGCGTTTCCCTTACAAGTACGACCGTCGGCACAACTTCAACATCAACATCAGTTACAAGTGGGGAAAGCATGTGGAGCTGAATGCCGCATGGATTTTCGCCAGCGGCGGCACCACCACCATTCCGCTTCGCCGCACCGTGGTACTGGCGCCGGATTTCATTTACAATCCCGACGGCAACGGACGCAGCCAGGTTCTTCAGGCGGCCGATTTTGTAGAGGAGCGCAACAACTACCGCCTGCCGCCCAGCCATCGGCTGAATGTGGGCGTGAACTTCCTGGCCGGCACGCACTGGATTTTCAACGTGAGCGTGTACAATCTGTACAACAACATGAATCCCAATCTGGTGTATGTAGATTACGAGACGGCCAAGGCCTCGGACGGAAGCTATTATACGCAGCCGGTAATGCAGAAGGTAACCATTCTGCCCATCATGCCGTCTGTCAGTATCACCTTTAAGTTCTGACGCGCCATGAAAAAACAGCTGTCAATAATTGCTCTTTTGCTTGCCGCGACGGGATGTATCAACAAGGTTCCCATCGATTTCGGTGAGGTAACGCCGCAGCTGGTGCTGAACGCGCAGCTGATGGCGGAAGAAGACGAACAGGCCATCTATCTGAGCGAGAGTACGCTGGCTACCATTAAACCGCTGCAGGGCGCCGAAGTTACGGTGCTGGTGGACGGAAAGCCTTATGCTACGGCCGTGGAGGCCGATGAAGTGGAGCAGGACAACCGTTATGCGTCGGCCTACCGCTTCCAGGGCGGTTTCCCTGCCGGCAGCCAGGTAAAGGTGACGGCCAAAAAGGGCTCCTGGGATGCCTGGGCGCAGGCCGAGGTGATTCCCCGGCCAGTGATTTCGGCCGTGGATACGCTCCGGTCCATGGAACGGGATATCGACTATTCCTATGAGGTTTTCCAGGTGAAAATCACCTTCAAGGACCTTCCGGGCAACAGTTATTACCGGGCGGGCGTAAGGGCCAACCACCTGATTACGCAAGTGGGTTTCAACGGAGAAATCAGCGAGATACCCGTTACTTCCGAGCTGGCCATGAGCGGCAGCAAAGATCCGGTTCTGGGCGGAGCAACGGCGGGTATGTCCATCTTCAACCTGGACAAGACCTACCTGGCTTTCTCCGACGAGATGTTCCGCGATCAGGAATATACGCTCCGGCTCACCATCAATTCGGACAGGCTGTATCCCTTTTATTATGTAATGGCGGATTTTGCACCGTCGTACTTCCTTATTTCCACAAGCCTGGTTCCCTGGCTGGAGTCCATTTCGCGGGAGGAATTCGACTACCTGAATGCGCTCAATAATCTGGAGAACTTCGGCTATACTGCGCAGGTGATAGTAGAGCCTACAACCCTTCCCACCAATATAAATGGTGGCCTGGGCTTCTTTGCTGTGCGCAATCGTACCGAAGCTGCATCCGTGGCGCTGCCGCCGGTGCGGATAGATTATTATTACGGGACCGAAGACGAACAACATGCAGGACAGCAATAAAATCATACAGGAAGTCACCTCCGCCGAGTACAAGGAAGGCTTTGTGACCGACGTGGAGCAGGAGTTCATCCCCAAGGGGTTGAACGAGGATATCGTGCGCATGATATCGGCCCGGAAGGAAGAACCGGAGTGGCTGCTGGAATTCCGCCTGGACGCCTTCCGGAAGTGGCAGGCCATGCCGCAGCCAGACTGGGCGCATCTGGACATGCCGGAAATTGATTTTCAGGATATTATCTACTTTGCCGCGCCCAAGAAAGACAAGGACCGTCCCAAGGAGATAGACCCCAAGCTGGCCGAAACCTTCGACAAGCTGGGCATTCCCCTGCAGGAGCGGGACGTGCTGGCCGGCGTGGTGGCGGTAGATGCTGTATTCGACTCTGTATCAGTTACTACTACCTTCCGGAAAACCCTGGCCGAAAAGGGCATCATCTTCTGCTCTTTTTCCGAGGCCGTGAAGGAGCATCCGGACCTGGTGCGCAAGTACCTGGCAACGGTGGTGCCCGCCAGCGACAACTTTTTTGCCGCCCTGAATTCGGCCGTTTTCTCCGACGGCTCCTTCTGCTACATTCCCAAGGGCGTCCGCTGCCCCATGGAGCTCTCCAGCTACTTCCGCATCAACGCCCGCGGCACCGGACAGTTCGAGCGTACGCTCATTGTGGCCGATGAAGGCTCCTACGTAAGCTACATGGAAGGCTGCACCGCCCCCATGCGCGACGAACAGCAACTGCACGCCGCTGTAGTGGAGATTATCGTGGAAAAGGATGCCGATGTAAAATATTCCACCGTGCAGAACTGGTATCCCGGCGATGCCGACGGAAAGGGCGGTATCCTGAACCTGGTTACCAAGCGCGGCATCTGCAAGGGTAGCGGCAGCCATCTGAGCTGGACGCAGGTGGAAACGGGATCGGCCATTACCTGGAAATACCCTTCCACTATTCTGAAAGGCGATTTTTCGGCGTCGGAGTTCTATTCCGTGGCCGTTACCAACAACCACCAGCAGGCCGATACGGGTACCAAGATGATTCACCTGGGACGGGGCACCAAGAGCCGGATTGTATCCAAGGGCATTTCGGCCGGTGTGAGCCAGAACAGCTACCGCGGCCTGGTGCGGATGGCGCGCGGCGCCGAGGGAGCCCGGAACTTCTCCCAGTGCGACAGCCTGCTGATAGGCTCCCGCTGCGGTGCCCATACCTTCCCGGACATCCAGAGCCAGAATCCCACCGCCACGGTGGAGCACGAAGCCACAACGTCCAAAATTTCCGAAGACCAGCTGTTCTACTGCAACCAGCGGGGAATTGGTCCGGAAGAAGCTGTGGGACTGATAGTTAACGGCTATGCGCGGGAGGTGCTGTCCCGCCTGCCCATGGAATTTGCCGTAGAGGCGCAAAAGTTATTGCAAGTTTCCCTGGAGGGATCTGTAGGTTAATAATATGATAGACACAGTAATATTTGAATTAGCCGGCCGCCCGGTACTGCTGATAGACCTTATTTCCAGTCTGTTGGGCCTTACCTGCGTGTTTTTGGCCGGTCGTAACTCCAAGTATAATTTCTGGGTAGGCTACCTGTACACGGCGGCGCTCTTTTTCCTGTTCTGGAACAAGAACCTGTACGCCAGCCTGCTGCTTCAGCCCATTTCTCTGGCCATCAATATCATGGGCCATTACCGCTGGACGCACCCCAAGCCGCAGGAACAGAGCTCGGAAGACAGCAAGGCGTTGAAAGTGAGCATGCTAAGCTGGCCGGAGCGCATCATGGCTGTAGCGGCCGTGCTGGTGATAGCCTTCGTGTGGGGCTGGACGCTGGACCGGCTGTTCCCGTCCGATCCGCACCCCTACCTGGATTCCTGCGTAACGGTGCTCATCCTCCTGGCCCAGCTGTTATCGGCCCTTAAGAAGTGGGACTGCTGGATTGCCTGGCTGGTGGTGAACGTTACCCAGATTATCCTGCACATAAGCGTGGGCAACGTATTTATGCCGATAGTCTGCGCCCTTTATCTGGTAAACGGCCTCTGGTCGCTGGCCACCTGGATGAAACTGTATAAGAAACAAGCCTGATTAGCAGCAACTTAACGTTTTCTCCCTGTGTCTGGAATCACAGGGAGAAAAACAGAAACAATTGAAAATCAATAGGAAGATGAATTTGCTGGAAATACACAACCTGCATGCCGGGATTGACGGCAAGGAAATCCTGAAGGGAATAGAGCTGGAGATCGGCCCCGGGGAGGTGCATGCCGTCATGGGACCCAACGGGGCGGGAAAAAGTACGCTGGGGGCGGTGCTTACGGGCCGACCGGGCTACGAAGTTACGGAAGGGACCGTGCTGTACAAGGGGCAGGACCTGCTGGCCATGGCGCCGGAAGAACGGGCCTGGGCCGGACTGTTCCTGAGCTTCCAGTACCCCATAGAGATTCCGGGTGTAACCATCACGGCCTTTATGAAGGCGGCGGTGAACGCCAAACGCAAGGTGCAGGGACTTCCGGAAATGAAGGCCGGGGAGTTCCTGAAGCTGATGAAGGAAAAGATGGCCTTTGTGCAGATGAAGCCGGAATTCGCCAAGCGGGAAGTGAACGTGGGCTTCAGCGGCGGCGAAAAGAAGCGCAACGAAATCTTCCAGATGGCCCTGCTGGATCCCACGCTGTCCATCCTGGACGAGACCGACAGCGGCCTGGACGTAGATGCCCTCAAGATAGTGGCCGATGGGGTAAATGCCTTAAGGAGCCCGGAAAAGAGCGCCATCATTGTAACGCACTACCAGAAGCTGCTGGAGTACGTGCAGCCCGATGTGGTGCATGTGCTCAAGGCTGGCCGAATAGTGAAAACCGGCGGCCGGGAGCTCATAGAAGCCATTGAAACCAAAGGATTTGACCAGTTCTAGTATGGGCCACGGTAAGTACATTGCACCTCCTGTTGGGCAGTACCAGGTGCAGGCCGGCGAAGTGCTGAACCTGCAGTTTGTGGTGCTGCCGGGGGAATCGAAGGAAATAGATATTGCCATCGACCTGTGCGGCCCCGGCGCGGAGGCGCATCTGAAGGGCCTCTACCTTAGCAAGGCCGATGAAAAGGTGCGCTTTAAGGTGCTGATGCATCACCGGGCCCCCGCTTGCAGGAGCACCCAGCTGTTTAACGGCATAGCCGGAGGTGAAGCCGACGTGCGCTTTGACGGAACCATAGTGGTGGCGCCGGATGCCCAGCAGACAGAAGCCTTCCAGGAGAATCACAATATTGTGCTAACGGAAAGCGCCAAGGTGGTTACAAAGCCTCAGCTTGAGATTTATGCGGACGATGTCAAGTGCTCGCACGGCGCCACGGTTGGGCAGCTGAACCAGGACGAAATCTTCTACATGCGTTCCCGCGGCATTCCGGAAAAGGAAGCTAAAACCTTGCAGATGTTATCATTCCTGTCTCCGGTTATCCCTGCCGGCAGGGAGGAGGAAGTGGAAAAGGCCATCCGCAGTTTGTGACATTTCAAATAATGTTTGTAACTTTACGCCGTGCACACCGCAGGGCGTATATTTTTTTCGTGCGCGGCCGTCGTTCTGGCGGTTGCCTGCAGCCGTTTTTCCCGTTCCGACCGGGAGTTCCGCCGGCAGCTGTTCGAACTGGACGGCTATGTAAGCGCGCGGGAAGTTTACCTGGCGCGGAAACAGGACCAGATGCAGGCGCTCACCAGGCTGGCCCGTTCTACCCAGGACCCGCTCCGGCGCTACGAGCTGGAGATGAATATAGCCCAGGAATTCTTCGCCTTCAGTTTCGATTCCACCCAGGTGTACCTGAAGCACTGTCAGGAACTGGCCGCCGGTCCGCTCCGGAACCGGGACCTCTATAATCAGGCCACCATCGGCCTGGGACATCTGTATGCCAAGGCGGGAAACTATATGGAGGCCTCCCAAATCCTGTACGGGCAAATTGATACGGCCGAACTCACTGCTTCGCAAATGGCGGAATACCAGTGGATTCTGTACGACTTCAGCAAGGACCTGGCCGGCAATTCCGGCGTGGCGGAGCAGCTTTCCATCCCTCCGGAGGCGTCGTTCCGTCCCCGTTTGTACGAAGTGCTACCCAAAGATAGCGAGCGCTGGCGCTCCGTCCTCCGGGACGATTATATCGACCATGGCCAGCTGGAATCGGCCGACAGCGTGAACCGCCTGCTGCTGGCAACGGTGAGGCCGGAAGACCGTCCGTTTGCCATCTACGCCTTCTTCCAGTCGGAGATTCAGGAGCACTGGGGCAATCAGCCGGCCCGGATGGAGTGGCTGATAAAATCGGCCGAATGCGACCTTATCAACGCCGTCCGGGACTACGCTTCCCTCACCATGGTGGCCCAGAATATCCTGCCGCTGGACGTGGACCGTTCGTTCCGTTATCTGCGGATTGCGCAGGAAGACGCCCTGCAATACAATGCCAAGCTGCGCCCGTGGCAAATTTCCCGCTTCCTGATGGAGGTGGAAGACGCTTATGCCAACCGTCAGTTGCGTCAGAACAAAGTTTCGGTAATTTCTTCTATCCTGCTGGCCATCCTGGTGGCTATTCTGTCCCTTGGTACCTGGGTGCTCATCAACCGTTCCCGGAAGCTTTCCCGGGTGCGGAAAGAATTGGAAGAGAGCAACAACCGCCTGGCCATAGCCAATCAGGAACTCAGCGGCCTTAACCGCCAGATTTCCAAGGCCGATCAGGTAAAGGAAAAATACATCATCGACTTCCTGGAAGGGCTTTCGGCCCAGGTGTCCATGATCCGGGCCGAGGATAACCGCTTCCGGAACCTGCTGAAGCAGGGGAAGGCCGACCAGCTCCTGAAAGAACTGTCCATTTCCGGCCGTTCGGAAAAGGCCCGCGAAGAGTTTTACCAAACCTTCGACAATACTTTCCTGGCCATGTATCCCAACTTTGTGGAGCAGTTCAACGCGCTCCTCAAAGAAGAGGCCCGCTTCCATCTGGGCAAGGACGAAAAACTTAACACAGAGCTCCGGATCTTTGCGCTCATCCGTCTGGGTGTGGACGATTCCAAGGTAATTGCCACCATGCTGGACTACTCCGTGAGTACCATCTATAATTATAAGGTTTCGGTGAAAAATTCCGCCCTGGGAGACAGGGATACCTTCGAAGACCGGGTAAAAAACATCGGAAAGTAGTGATTTCCGTCTTCTAATTTCACTACTATTTTAGCTTTTTAACAAATTTTAATTGCTTGAAAAACAAGCAATTAGTTTTCGCGCGCCACTACTATTTATCTCCCGAACGCGTGAGGCTTTGTTTATCCCCGTAAATTTGCCACCGACCGAATGTGTCAACACTTTACAATCAATAACCAACGCACAACTAATCAAACAAAGCGTATGAAAAAAATTGCTACCCTGATCCTTTCCTTAGGATTGAGCCTGGTTGCAATGGCCCAGAACACCACTCTTAAGGGTGTGGTGCTGGACAGTACCAACCAGCCGGTTATCGGGGCGTTTGTAGTTGAGCAGGGAACCAGCAATGGTACCGTTACGGGTGTGGATGGTGACTTCACCCTCACCACTCCCCGCGGTGCCAATGTGGAAATCTCCTGCATCGGCTATGTTTCGCAGGTAATCGCAAACGATGGAGCACAGAATCTGGTCATCGTCCTTGCCGATGATGCCGAGATGCTCGAAGAAACCGTGGTGATCGGCTACGGCGTGCAGAAGAAGTCGGTGGTTACCGCTGCCATCTCTTCTGTTACGGAAGATGACCTGAAAGTACAATCGCAGACCCGCGTGGACAATATGCTCCAGGGTATGACTTCCGGTGTTCAGGTTACTCAGAATTCCGGTGCCCCGGGTGCCAGCTCCACGGTTATCGTCCGTGGTGTAGGTTCCATCAACCATGCGTCCCCGCTTTATATTGTTGATGGTATGCCGGCCGGCAGTATCGACTACATCAACCCCAACGACATCGAGCGTATCGACGTCCTTAAGGATGCCGCCTCCGCTGCCGTCTACGGCGCCCGTGCCGCCGACGGTGTAATTCTGGTCACCACCAAGTCCGGAAAGGAAGGCAAGACCGTTGTCAGTTACGACTTCTCTTACGGTATTCAGAATCCCTGGCGCAAGCCCGCCGTGCTGAATGCCACCGAGTATGCCATTATGATGAACGAGGGTATGCTGAATGCCGGTAACGCTCCCATCTATGACGATCCGTATTCTCTGGGTACGGGTACCGACTGGGTGGATGCCATTTTCGACAAGAATGCTCCCATTGTGAAGCACGACTTGAATATCTCCGGCGGGAATAGCCGCATCAATTACAACGTTTCCGGCGGCTGGCTGTCCTCTCAGGGCACCATCGGCGGACGATTCGGCCAGTCCTATTACGACAGAATGACGCTGCGCGAAAACATCGGTGTCACCCTGTTCGACGAGTCCGCCAACAGGAACTGGCTCAACAAATTAACGATCGGCAATCAGATTTCCTTCGCCCATATCAAGAGCGCCAGCATTTCGGCCAACTCTGAATATGGCTCCCCGCTGGGCTCCGCGCTGGGTATGTCTCCGCTGGATCCCATCTATGCCGATGCCGCCGAGGAAGCCCGTTACCAGACGCTGTATCCGGCCGGCTATCCTTATATTATCCGCAACTCCGACGGCGTGGCCTATTTCATTGCCGACGGCGGTACTTATAACGAGCAGGCCAACCCGATTGCCATGCTGGACCGCCCGCACGGTTACAGCAGCACCGACAAGATTGTGGGTAACCTGAATGCAGAACTCCAGCTTTTTGACGGCCTCAAGTTCCGTAGCGCCCTCACCATGGACCTTTCCTATGTGTACGGCCACAGCTACACCGAGCAGTATTTCCTTACTTCCAAGAGCTACAGCCTGGATACCGTTACTGCCAGCACTGTATATGACAAGAACGGCAATGCCTCCACGGTTGAGAAGATGAATTACGGCTCCTCCGCCAGCCAGACGATGAACCGTTACTACAGTTATCAGGTGGAAAACACTCTCGTTTATGACAAGGTGTTCGGCAAGCATTCCCTGAACGTGGTTTTGGGTCAGTCGGCCTACTATTCTTCTTCCTCTTATGTGGGAGCTTCTTCCCGCGGTCTTATGTACCCGGACGATCCCTGGAAGATCAGCGTAGACAATACCCTTGGCCAGCAGAGCGATGGCGACCGCAACGGCTGGGGCCGCTGGAATTCCATTCCGTACAGCATCCTTTCGTACTTCGCCCGCGTTTCATATAACTATGACGAACGCTTTCTGGCCCAGGCTACTGTCCGCCGGGATGCATCCTCGCACTTCGGCCCCAACAACAAGTGGGGTACTTTCCCGTCCTTCTCCCTGGGTTGGAACATCAAGAACGAGAGTTTCCTCAGAAACAACCCGCTTATCTCCATGGCCAAGCTCCGTGCTTCCTGGGGTATCAACGGTAAGGACAACCTGAGCGACTTCCTGTATGCCGTGTATGCCCAGTCTGGAAACAACTACGTTTTCGGTTCCGGCGCCAACGGTACGGAAAGCATCAATATCGGCGTGAAGGCTTCCGGCCTGGCTAACCCCAACGCCAAGTGGGAACAGTCCATCCAGACTGACTTGGGCTTGGATCTGGGCTTGTGGGGCAACCAGTTCACCGCTACGCTGGACTACTATATCAAGGACGCCTCCGGCATGCTGATGGAAATGCAGGTGCCCACCTACGCAGGTGACTCCGCTCCTACCGGCAATGTGGGTACCATGCGCAACACCGGTGTGGAAATCGACCTTGGCTACCGCGGTGCAGTCCGTGACTTCAACTATGGCTTAAAGGTTAACGCTTCTTACAACCGGAACGTGCTCACCAAGCTGGCCGATGATGCCTCCTACCTCACCACCTCCACTCATAAGATCGGCACCCTTACCCGCGGTGAAGTGGGTGAAGTTTTCCCGTACTTCTGGGGTTGGAAGACCGACGGTGTGTTCCAGAACTGGGACGAGGTGAATGCCTATGTAAATAAGGAGGGCAATCTGATCCAACCCAACGCACAGCCCGGCGACTTCCGCTGGAAGGATATCAACGGCGACGGCGTCATCAACGACAACGACCGCACCAAACTGGGCAAGGGTATTCCGGACTGGACCTTCGGCCTCACGCTCACCATGGATTGGAAGGGCATCGACTTCAGCATGCTCCTCCAGGGTCAACTGGGTGCCCAGGCTCTCAACGTAACCCGCCGTACCGACCTTTACTACATCAACCTGCCCAAGTCCATCCTCAACCGCTGGACCGGCGAAGGTTCCACCAACCAGTATCCCCGCTTCGTATTTGATTCGGCCAACGAGAACTACCGCGTATCCGACTATTGGATGGAAGACGCCTCATTCCTGCGCGCCCGTAACATCCAGCTGGGTTACACCCTGCCTTCCAAACTTACCAGCAAGATTTTCATCTCCAACCTGAGGGTGTACGCGCAGGTAGAGAACGCCTTCACGCTCACCAAGTATACCGGTTGCGATCCGGAAGTTTCCCAAGGCTTCAAGGAAGTGGGTGTAGACCGCGGTGTCTATCCTCAGAACAGGACCTTCACCTTCGGCGTCAATGTTACCTTCGGCGGCAACAGCGCCAAGAAGGAAGTGGCTCCTGTGAGTGTACAGGAAAGGATTGTGGAGAAGATCATTGAGAAGGAAGTGGTGAAGGAAGTTCCCGTAGAGAAGGTAGTTTACAGGGATGTAGCTGCCAGCACCCTCAAGGGCGACTACAACGACGACATTTTCTTCCTCATCGGCAAGGCCGAAATCCGTCCGGACGAAGCTTTCAAGCTGGGTGAGATTGCCCAGATCCTGAAGGACAACCCCGACGCCAAGATCACCGTTACCGGTCATGCCGATTCCGGCACCGGTACCCCTGCCATCAATAAGGAACTGTCCCAGAAGCGCGCCGAGACCGTTGTTGAGATGCTCAAGAAGGCCGGCATTGCTGCAAGCAGGATTCTCTTCTCTTCTACCGGCACCGACGCGAACCCCTCCGCTTCGCCGGAGAGTAACCGTGTAGCCGTTTGCATCGTTAAATAATTAAGGACAAGCGAGTTATGAAAAAGATAATTATTGCACTCAGCGCCATTGCCGTTCTGCTTACTGCCTGCTCCAAGGATTTCATCAATCCCCGGCACAACAGTTCTGAACCGCTTGACGAATACTTCAATACGCCCGAGCGTCTCTTCCAATGCCTGGTGGCTGCCTACGACCCGCTGGAGTGGTACGACTATGCCTTCGGCCAGTACGACAACCTCCACCTCATCTTTGATGTGATGGGTGACGACGTTTATGCCGGCGGTTCCAACGAGGGTGACCAGCCCATCATCGTAAAGACGCACTACTACACCGCCACTTCTACCGACGTGTGCAACCAGATGTGGACGGTGAACTATTCCGGTATCAACCGCGCCGCAACGCTCATCAAGTATGTCGATGGGGCCGAGGGTGTGGACGAGAAGACCAAGAAGCTCTATGTGGCCGAAGCCAAGGTTCTCATGGCCTATTATTACAATATGCTGTGGAAACTCTGGGGCAACGTCCCTTACTGGGAGGAACTCCTGGAGGCTCCGTACATTGCCCCTCAGCTGGGCCATGACGAGGTTTATGCCAATTTCATCAAGCTTATCGAGGATGCCATCGCCCTCAATGTCCTTCCCATGAAGGCTGCTGTGGGCAGCGAAGGCCGCGTAACGCTGGCCATGGCCTACATGCTTTACGCCGAAGCTGTGATGTACCAGAACGACCAGGCCCGCTACCAGACGGCCCTCAACTACATGAAGGAAATCATCAACTCCGGACAGTATGCCCTTGTTTCCGACTTTGCCGGCATCTGGGAAGAAACCGGTGAGTGGTGCGCCGAATCCATCTGGGAAATCAACTACATCTCCGAAGGCGGTAACCGTGACTGGGGCACCTCCATTGTTGCCGGCGGTCAGGTGAACTCCATCCTTACCGGCATTCCCGCCACCAAGAACGTTCCCGACTTTCACGAGGGCTGGGGCTTCGGCACCATCGCCAAGAGCGCCTACGACATGTATGCCGACGACGATATCCGCAAGGACGGCGGCATCTTGAACTTCGCCAAGTATGCCGAAACCCACCCGGGTGCCGAATACACCCCCCGCTGGCAGGACACCGGCTACTGGAACCTCAAATACATTGCCCGTGAAGGCGGTAACCATGGTTACAAGGCTTCCGACAACCTCAACTACGGAAACAACGAGCGTATCTACCGTTATGCCGAGACCCTGCTGAACGCCGCCGAGCTT
>CAMJKI010000014.1 GCA_946406355.1 uncultured Bacteroidales bacterium
TCTCCGGCTCCAGCATACCCTCGATACCTTCCTTCACTTCGTTGATACAGTCGTAAATAACGGAGTAGAGGCGGATTTCGATGCCTTCCTTCTCGGCGGAGCGGCGGGCTTCGGCGGAAGGACGCACCTGGAAGCCGATGATCACGGCATCGGAGGCTTCGGCCAGCAGCACGTCGGATTCGGAGATGGCACCCACAGCCTTGTGGATAACATTCACGCGCACTTCCTCGGTGGAAAGTTTGATGAGGGAGTCGGACAGGGCCTCTACGGAACCGTCCACGTCGCCCTTCACAATCACATTCAGCTCCTTGAAGTTGCCGATGGCAATGCGGCGGCCGATCTCTTCCAGGGTAAGGTGCTTCTGCGTCTTGATGCCCTGGATGCGGATGAGCTGCTCACGGCGCTGGGCGATGGATTTGGCCTCCCTTTCGTCGGCCATGATGTTGAACTTTTCACCGGCGGCGGGAGCACCGTTCAGGCCCAGCAGCGATACCGGAGTGGACGGGCCGGCGCTTTCCACCTTCTGGCCACGCTCGTTGTACATGGCCTTCACGCGTCCGTAGTAGCTGCCGGAGATAATTACGTCACCCACGTTCACCGTACCGTCCTGCACCAGCACCGTGGCCAGATAGCCGCGGCCCTTGTCCAGTGAGCTCTCGATAACGGCGCCGCTACCCAGCTTGTTGGGGTTGGCCTTCAGTTCCAGGAGGTCGGTCTCAAAGAGCACCTTCTCCAGGAGCTTGTCCACGTTGATACCCTTCTTGGCCGATATTTCCTGGCACTGGTATTTGCCGCCCCAGTCTTCCACCAGGATGTTCATTTCACTCAGCTGGCGGCGGATGGTATCGGCATTGGCGCCGGGTTTATCTATCTTGTTGATGGCGAAGACCATGGGCACGCCGGCTGCCTGGGCATGGGCGATGGCTTCCTTGGTCTGCGGCATCACGGCGTCGTCGGCCGCTACAATAATAATGGCCAGGTCCGTCATCTGGGCACCGCGGGCACGCATGGCGGTAAAGGCCTCGTGACCCGGGGTATCCAGGAAGGTGATGTGCCTGCCGCTGTCCAGCGTTACGCTGTAGGCGCCGATATGCTGGGTAATGCCACCGGCCTCACCGGCAATCACGTTGGAGTTGCGGATGTTGTCCAGCAGGGAAGTCTTACCATGGTCCACGTGACCCATCACGGTAATCACCGGAGGACGTTCCACAAGGTCTTCTTCCTTGTCGGGCTCCTGCTGGGCGATTTCCTCGCTCAGCTCGGCGGTTACGAATTCCACCTTATAGCCGAATTCCTCGGCCACCAGCACCAGGGTTTCGGCATCCAGACGCTGGTTGATGGACACCATCATACCCAGGGACATGCACGCGCCGATAACCTTTACCACCGGCGTATTGTTCATGAGGGTGGCCAGGTCGTTCACCGTTACGAATTCGGTAACCTTGAGCACCTTGTTCTCCGCTGCGGCGGCTTCCATTTCCTCCTGGCTGCGGATGGCGGCAATTTCGCGCTTCTCCTTGCGGTGCTTGGCGCCGAAGTTGCTCTTGGTGCTTTCGTTCATCTTGGCGTAGGTTTCCTTCACCTGCTTCTGGATCTCCTTCTGCAGTTCTTCCTGCTCGGCCTCGCTCATGGCAGGTTTGAAGCGCTCGCCTTTCTTGCGGCCCTTGCCCTGCTGCTGCATGGCAGCGCCTTTCTTGTCGGCGTTCTTCTTGGGAGCCTTTTCGGCCTGCACCTTGGTAACGTCCACCTTCTGGGAGCCGCTGCTTTTGATGCGCTCACGCTTTTTGGCTTTCTTGGGGTCGAACTGGGCCAGGTCTATCTTGCCCACCACCTTGAAGGGGGCCTTGGTCTCTTCGGCAGAAGCTTCCGCTGGGGTCGGGGCGGGTGTTTCTTCTTCTGCAGGAGCTTCGGGCTCTTCTTCAGGTTCAGAGACGGCCATCGGTTGAGGCTCAATAGGGGCGGGGGATGACTCCTGAGGAGCATCGGCTATATTTTCAGCGGCGAAGGATGCATCTTCCGCCACTTCCACAAGCGGTTCCTGCTCCACAACAGGCTCGGGTTCCGGTTCCGGTACAGGCTCCGGTTCGGGCTCCTTCACGGGTTCCTTCACGGGTTCCGGTGCAGGTGCAGGGGCCGGTTCGGGCTTGCGGGACAGGTTGTTGCTCTTGATGACGGTTACCCGTTCCGGCTCAAACTCGTCCTCTTCGGCCTCCGGCTTCTTGGCGGCCTTGTCCAGAATTTCCGTGAGCTTTACGTCCACCTTCTCGGCGGCTTCCTTCAATTCCAGGTCCTTCCCGAACTTCTTGTGCAGTTCCGGAACAAACTCGTCCGATACCTTCATGTTCGGATTGGCGTCTTCAATGCCGGCGCCTTTGGAATTCAGGAAGTCCACCAGGGTGTCCAGCCCGATATTGAATTGTTTGATCAGTTTAGATAATCTGATTTCTGCCATATAAAACCCCCTTTTTTAATTAGTCTTCAAATTCCTCGCGCAGGATGCGGAGCACCTCTTCCACGGTCTCGTCTTCCAGGTCGGCCCGGGTAGCGATTTCGGCGGGCTCCAGGGCCATGACGCTGCGGGCGGTGTCGCAGCCGATAGCCTGCAGGCGCTCGATCACCCAAGGATCGATTACATCCTCGAAGTCCTTCAGCAGCACATCGTCCTCCTCCTCTTCTCCGTTCTGCGGCAGCTCGCGCCATACCTCGATTTCGCGGCCTACCAGCATGCCGGCCAGCTTGATGTTAACGCCGCCCTTGCCGATACCCTTCTTCACCTCTTCGGCCTGCATGTACACCTTGATCTTGTCGTCGGGGCCTTCGCCCAGGTCGATGCGGGAAATATGGGCCGGGTTCAGCGCACGGGTAATCATGAGCTGCGGGTTGGTGGTCCACTGGATAACGTCGATGTTCTCGTTGCGAAGCTCGCGGACGATACCCATGATGCGGGAACCCTTTACGCCGATGCAGGCGCCGATAGGGTCGATGCGGTCGTCATAGGACTCCACGGCCACTTTGGCGCGTTCGCCGGGAATACGGACCACCTTCTTTACGGTAATGAGGCCGTCGTAGATTTCCGGTACTTCCATCTCGAAGAGCTTCTCCAGGAAGCTGTCGGTAGTACGGGAAAGCACGATGTAGGGCGTGGTGTTGTTCTTCATTTCCACGCTCTTGATGATGGCGCGCACGGAGTCGCTCTTCTTGAAGCGCTCGCCGGGAATCTGCTCGCTCTTGGGCATGCGGAGTTCGTTGCCGTCCTCATCCAGTATCAGGACCTCGTTCTTCCAGGTCTGGTACACCTCGCCGGTGAAGATCTCGCCCACACGCTCGGAGTACTTTTTGTACACGTTGGCCTTCTCGATGTCCATGATACGGCCCTGCAGGTTCTGACGGATGTTCAGGATGCCGCGGCGGCCGAAGGAGGAAAGGGAGAGCTTGCGGGCGAAGGTGTCGCCGATCTCGTAGTCGTCGTCGCCGGTTTCGGCCTTGATCTCATCTACGGTAATCTGGGTAACAGGGTCTTCCACTTCCTCTACCACCTCGAAGTTCTGGTAGATTTCGCAGTCTCCCTTGTCCACGTTGATGATAACGTCGAAGTTGTCGGCGCTGCCGTACGTTTTGGCGAGCTGGGTGAGGAACACGTCCTTGAGCACGCCGAGCATCACCGGACGGTCGATGCTCTTCTCTTCCTTGAAGTCCTTGAAAGCGTCAATCAGGGTTACTTCTTTCTCTTTTTCTTTAGCCATTGGTTATATTGTTTATTTAAATTCTACGATGGGCCTCACCGAATTGATAAGGCTGAAAGGAACGGTGGCGTCATCCACCACAATTGCTTCTTCCGTATAGGCTTTCAGGACGCCTTTTACCTTTTTCCCGCCCTTCATCCAAACATCTACCTGGGTGCCGATGGCCTTCTGGAACTGCTTGGCCACCTTGAACGGACGGTCCAGGCCGGCCGATGAAACCGTGAGGGCGTAGTCTTCCTCGTCCTGGTTGAAGGCTTCGTGCATTACGCGGTCGATGGCGGCGCAGTCTTCCCAGTCCACATCGCCCGTTTCTTTCTCGATGACAATCTCAATGTCATTTTCCTTGGAAACCGTCACTTCCACCAGGAAGCAACCCCTTTCCGCAACCGCCGTCTCCACGGCCTTGATGATCTGTTCCTTATTCATATTTTTCCGTCATTCCCGGCTTGACCGGGAATCTCATACATTTATATAAAAAAGATAGGGGACCGACGTCCTCTATCTCGTTCACGGGTGCAAAGATACGTGTTTTATTCGGAATTACCAAATTCTGTAGCTGAAGTAAATGTTTTTTCCGGGGACATCGGCAATTCTTTTGCCCCCGGAAAAAACATTTACTTCAGCCATAAGATACTGTCCGGCCCTTCGTTGAAGAGGAGGTCCAGGATGCTCATGCCCGGGGTATAGCCGCCCAGGCGGTCGCGGAACACCTGGTAGTAGGGCTTGTCCAGGCCCAGACTGGAGAGAACGGTGTCCGGGCGCTTGGGGTGTATGCAGTAGCGGTAGTCATCGGCCAGGGTGTCCGGTGCGGCAAAATCGGCCGTGGGCTCCAGCCGGCAGGCAATGCCGCAGCGCTCCAGGCACCAGCGGATGAGGGACAGATTCAGCTCCCAGAGGGTTTCCGGCTGGGCTTCCAGCAGCGGGAACAGCGAATCCCGGTAATATTCATAGTAGGCAGCCGTTTCATAGGCCGTGTCCAGCGCCCGCTCCGTGCGCAAGACCCAGGGGGTGGAATAATCAACCCGCACAGCTGTGATAAGCATATCGGCATCATGCACTACTGGTACCTGCAACATCTGGGGACCGTCGCCCGCCAGGATGTAGCAACGGTTGCGGTAGCTTTGCTTCTGGTAGTTTTCGCAGGCTTCCAACTGCACCACAGACGGCAAAACCCTGTCGGCCGACAGGGTTAAATCTCTGGCCGCCAGGGCCATCCAGTTCACCGGCGGAAAATATGCGGTAGATAGCAGCACTAGCGGTTGTTCCGCGGCTTGGGAATGATGCCGCGCGGGGAATTCCGGATAAAGTCCACTATGGTGCTGCGGATTTCCGTGGCAGGGAAAGTGGCCTCGATGTGCTCCAGTGCCTGCGTAGTGTTTCGGCCCGAGAAATAGATTACATCGTAGATGTCCTTGATCTCGTTCACCTGTTCTTCGGTAAAGCCGCGGCGCAGCAGGCCCACGCGGTTTACGCCCTCGAAAGCCAGGGGATCCCGTCCGGCCAGCACATACGGGGGAACGTCTTTGGAAATTTTGGAATAGGCACCTACAAAAGCGTGCGTTCCAATCCGGCAGAACTGATGGGCGCCGGAATTGCCGGCCACCACGGCCCAGTCTTCCAGATCTACCTCTCCGGCCAGGCCGGAATAGCTTACCAGAATGCAGCGCTTGCCAACGTTGCAGTCGTGGGCAATGTGCACGTAAGACATCACCAGCGTGTCGTCTCCCACCTTGGTGACAGCCTTGCCGCTGGCCTTGGTGCCCCGGTTGATGGTGACGCATTCGCGGATATTCACCCGGTCGCCGATTTCCACCCAGGATTCTTCGCCCTCGAATTTGAGGTCTTGCGGGATGGCGCCGATAACTGCGCCCGGGAAAACCGTGCAATTCTTGCCCAGCTTCACATGGTTCAGGATGGTGGCGTTGTTATGGATCTTGCAGCCGTCGCCGATTTCTACGTTGGCGTCGATGAAGGCGAAAGGTCCCACCTCCACATTCTCGCCCAGTTTGGCGTCCGGGCTTACACAAGCCATAGGATGAATCTTTTTCATAGCGGTACTATTTAAGCAGGGCCCGGAGGGCTTTGGCTGCTTTGGTGTTGATGGAATGTCCCGGTTTGTAGGCGGTGATGCGGGCGTTCAGATAGCCGCCGGCCAGGCGCAGGTCGCCCAGCAGGTCCAGCATCTTGTGCCGGCCGCATTCGTCCGGGAAATGCAGTTCCAGATTATTCAGATAGCCCTCGTCGGTGATTTTGACGCCGGGCAGGTTGAACAGGTACGACAGCGAACTGAGCTGTTCTTCGGAAACGGGATGCTCTACAATCACAATGGCGTTGTCCATGTCTCCGCCCTTGATAAGGTTGTTGCGGAACAGGTATTCAATCTCGTGGAAAAAGACGAAGGTGCGGCATACGCCAATCTCGTGGGCATAGTCGGTCTGGAGGTCCCAGTGGGCGCTCTGGATGCCCAGGATCTTGGAATTGAAGTCCACGGTGATATCGGCCGAAGGGGCGGCGGCGGGCTCTATGCGAACCCAGGAACCGCTTTTGTCGTCGCGGATTTCCAGCGACTGGGGGATGTCGATATACTGCCGGGGTTCTCCCTGGTCCTGCAGGCCGTCCTTCATGATGGCTTCCACGTAGGGTTTGGCGCTGCCGTCCAGGATGGGGACTTCTATGTTGTCCAGCTCTACCAGGGCATTGTCGATACCCAGTCCGGTGAAGGCCGACATCAGGTGCTCGATGGTAACCACCACAGCCTCGTTGTGGGAGATGGTGGTGCTGCGGGCGGTGTTGGAAACATTGTCGGCCAGGGCCTCGATAACGGGCTTGCTCCGCAGGTCGGCACGGCGGAAATTAATACCGGATCCGGCCGGTGCGGGCATTAGTTTCATATGGGCATAAGTGCCTGTGTGAAGCCCCTTTCCCTGAAAATAATATGTCTTTTTAAGGGTATGCTGATTGCTTTGCATCCTTTCTATTCAAATTAAAGTCTGCAAAGTTAAGCAAAATATGTGGGAATGCCAAAACGGGGTTTATTCCTGTCCCGCCTCTTTGAATTTGGCGTAGGCCCGGAGGTAAGTGCTGCGGGCGATGGCCGGTGTGCCCATCAGGTATTCACCCTCTTTCCGCACATTGCCGATAACGCCGCTCTTGGCCAGGATGGTGGTGTGGTCGGCAATCTTCAGGTGCCCCACAATGCCCACCTGCCCTGCCAGGAGGCAGTATTTTCCAACTTGGGTGGAACCGGCTATGCCGCACTGGGCTGCCATGGCGGTATGGTCGCCGATAATCACGTTGTGCGCAATCTGGCACAGGTTGTCGATGCGCACGCCGTTGCCGATGATGGTGGATTCCATCTGGGCACGGTCCACGGTGGTATTGGCTCCAATTTCTACGTCGTTGCCGATAATCACATTGCCAAGATGCTCAATCTTTTCCCAGCTGCCGTCCGGACGCGGCGCGTTGCCAAAGCCGTCCGACCCTATGATGCAGCCGGCATGCAGAATCACGTTATCGCCGATAATCATCCCCGGGTAAATGTGTACGCCGGGATAGATGATGCAGTTTTTGCCGATGACGGTGTCCTCGCCGATGGTCACATGCCCGTGAATCACCGTATTGTCCCCGATGTGGACGCGCCGGCCCACATAGGAGAACGGTCCCAGATACACCTTCTTGCCGAATTTGGTGGAGAAGGGGAACCAGCGGGCCGACAGGCTGCGGTGCCTCTTGGCCTTCCGCTTCTGAGCCGATACGTAGTTGAGCAGATCGGCCACGGCCGAATAGGCGTTCTCTACCCGCACCAGGGTGGGGGTAACGGCTTCCTTGGGCTGGAAATCCTTGTTTACCAGCATGATGGATGCTTTGCTGGTGTACACGTACTGCTCGTACTTGGGGTTGGCGAAAAAGCTCAGTGCCCCGGGCTTTCCATGCTCGATCCGGGCAAACTTGGTGGCAACGGCGTTCTCGTCACCGTCTACCGTTCCCTTCAGCAGCTGCGCTAAGAATTTGGCAGTTAATTCCATATTAAATCAAAGGTTCGGCGGTCATGGCGGCGGGCTGCGGGATGCCCATGAGTTTCAGGATGGTGGGGGCCACGTTGCAAAGGGCGCCGTCCTTGACGGTCTTTACGGCGTCGCCGGCGTTAATTACCACAAACTGAACGGTGTTCAGGGAGTGGGCGGTGTTGGGCGTACCGTCGGCGTTCACGGCGAAGTCGGCGTTGCCATGGTCGGCGGTAAGGAGCACCACATAATCCTTGGCGATGGCCTCTTCCACCACCTGGCCCACCAGCCTGTCGATGCAGGTGACGGCCTGGGTAATGGAGTTGTAAATGCCGGTGTGGCCCACCATGTCACCGTTGGCGAAGTTCAGGATAATCATATCCTGCTTTCCGCTGCGAATCTGGTCGATAAGCTTTTCGGCCACCTCGGGGGCGCTCATCTGCGGCAGCAGGTCGTAGGTGGGCACCTTGGGGCTGTTCACCAGGATGCGGTCTTCGTTCTCAAAAACGGTCTCACGGCCGCCGTTGAAGAAGAAGGTCACATGGGCGTATTTTTCGGTTTCGGCTATGCGCAGCTGGTGTTTGCCGGCCTTGGAAACGGTTTCTCCCAGGGTGTCCTGCACCAGTTCCTTGTCGAAGAGGATGTGCACGCCCTTGAATGAAGCGTCGTAGGGAGTGAGGCAGCAGTAGTACAGCGGAATGGTGTGCATGCCCTCTTCCGGCATATCCTGCTGGGTGAGGACGGCGGTAAGTTCGCGGGCGCGGTCGTTGCGGAAATTGTAGAAGATAATGGCGTCGCCTTCCTCTACGGTGGCAACGGGCTTGCCGTTCTCGGTTACCACGATGGGCTTGATGAATTCGTCGGTAACATCGGCGTCATAGCTGGCCTGGATGCCCTCCTGGGCCGATGCAAAAGCGTTGCCCTTGCCTTCCACCAGCAGGTCGTAGGCTTCCTTCACGCGGTTCCAGCGCTTGTCGCGGTCCATGGCGTAGAAGCGGCCGCATACGCTGGCTACTTTGCCGGTGGTCTCGGCCATCTTCTCTTCCAGTTCCTTCACAAAGCCCAGGCCGCTGCGGGGGTCCGTGTCACGGCCGTCCATGAAGGCATGCACGTACACTTTGTCCAGGCCTTCTTCCTTGGCCACACGCAGGAATTCGTACACATGATCCAGGGAGCTGTGCACACCGCCGTGGGAGGTAAGGCCCATCAGGTGCAGCTTCTTGCCGCTCTGCTTCACATAGTCGTAGGCAGCCCTGATCTCCTTGTTCTCCAGCAGTTTATGTTCGCGGCAGGCGATGTTGATCTTTACCAGATCCTGATAAACTACCCGTCCGGCGCCCAGGTTCATGTGACCTACCTCGGAGTTGCCCATCTGGCCGTCCGGAAGTCCCACAAATTCGCCGCAAGCCTGCAGATGGCCATACGGATACTTGGCCCGAAGAGCGTCGATATGGGGCGTTCCCTGGGTCCAGATAGCATTGGAATAGTCGTGACGGCCTTCACCCCAGCCGTCCAGGATCATGAGTAAAACTTTTCTGTTCATATAGTGAAATACATTATTATCCGTTTCGGGTGCAAAACAGCCCTTTTTGCCCCCGACTTTCTGTTTTTTGCCTGTTCGGGGGTGAATCGGGCCATTTTTGCCCCCGAATCTGCAAATTTACATATTTTTCGCAGATATGCGAATGATGCGGCGGGTGGTTTTGGTAACCCGGACGGAATGATCTATGCAATAGCCGGCCACTGCCAGTACGTGGTGCGGGTCCCGGGCGCTCTTGTACAGCACCACAAAGGGCTTTTCATCGGCCGGGATGTGATGGTCGGTGAACCAGTCCTGCATCTTTTTCTTCCCCGGTGCGCCCAGCGGCCTTATCCAGTCGCCGCTCTCCCAGCGGCCTTCCACCAGCTCCCCGGCCTTGTCGGCATCCAAAATGAGCATCCCCTCCGGCTGCTTAACGTTTTCCGTCCCGTCCCAAGGCTCTTGGATCAGTTCCACGTCCAGGCTGGACCAGGTCCAAGCAGTTTTTGGACTAGATCCCTTTTTATCCCATGGACCAGGTCCACCGATATTGCCTCCCAGACCCTTCTCTGGCATACTTGCCGGACCAGGTCCAACACATAAAACTGGACCAGGTCCAAGGGGAGAGGCCAACTCCTCCCCAAACCGCTCCATATCACGGTTCAGGGTTTCTACGAAGCGGGGGTTGATTTCCCGGAAAACGGGAAAAACCAGGTTGCGGATTTTGTTGCGCTTGAAGTCGTTTTGGGCATTGGTGGCATCTTCGCGCCAGGAGAGCTTATGCCCGGCGGCGAAGGCTTCAATCTCCTCGCGGGTCATGCCAAGAAGGGGGCGAAGCAGGGGAATGTCGGCAAAGTCCGGGTCCGGAAGGAAACCGGAGGCCTTCATGCCCAGGATGCCTCGCACGCCAGTTCCGCGTAACAAATTGAGCATCAGTGTTTCGGCATTGTCGTTGGCATTGTGCGCCACGGCCACGCCGGAGTAGCCGAATTCCCGGCACAGTTCCCCGAACCAATGGTAACGGAGCCGCCGGGCAGCCATTTCTATGCTGATGCCTTCGGCCGATGCAAACGCTTCTGTATCAAAGCGTTTAACGTGGCAGATTACGCCGGCGGAAGCGGCCAGTGAGCGCACGAATGTTTCATCGGCGTCGCTTTCGGCTCCCCGCAGGCCAAAATTGCAGTGGGCCATTGCGAAAGGCCCGCCTTCCAGACGGACCTTTTCGGTAAGGCATACCGAGTCGATGCCCCCGCTCACTGCCAGCAGTAACATCGCCTATTTCTTATTGGTGACGGTCCAGGTGAAGCCGAACTCCAGGAATTCCTTGAACTGGACGCCCTTAGTATCCGGTTTGCCGTCCTTGTCCAGGTCACGTACCACAACGCGCGGGTCGTAAATCAAATTGGTGGAAAGGGTGAGGGCAAAGTATTTGGCCAGTTTCCAGAACACCTTGTTGTCCCAGGTGATACGCGGTTCCACCTTGGGCGTAAGATAGTTGTAAAACAGGGTAACTTGTGTGGTGTAGGAGAATGCGTCATTGATAACCCAGGCCATGTCGGCCTTCACCTGCGTACCGAATTCCACGCGGGCCGATTTGAACTGCTCGTACGCCTGTTCTGCATAGGCATCTTTGGGCGTGGCGTAAGTGCTGCCTTCCACCAGGTCCATACCGTATGTGTAGCGGAGCTCGGGGATGGTTACGAACACGGCGCCGCCGGAAAGCGGGGCCACGTTCAGGGAGAACCACGGAGCCGGCGTCCACAGCACACCGATACCCAGGTTGACGTAGGCCGGAGCGAAGAATCCGGATTTCAGGTTGTTCCTGGCAGCTTCCCGCCAGGCGGCCGATTCGTCATTGGGATGGGCGGCGAACTGGGCGTCCGTGGGAGTCTTGTAGTTATAGTTGTTGTTGAACTGGGTCTTGAAGTCGAAGCTGGCGGAATAGGCCAGGTTCTTGATGGGCGTCTCGTAACCCCACTTGGATTCCAGGTAAATGCGGTCCTTGCTCTTCTGCAGGATGGGCTTGTCGGCCGACCAAAGGAAACCGTAATCCAACTGCAGGCGGTTGGTTCCCACCAGTTTCTCCTTGGCATAATTGGCACTGGCGTCCAGGTTGCCCGCCAGGGAAACGGTGTTGTAACCGCCCGCTGCCCACTGGCTCAGGAAAGTCTGGCCGAAGTTGATGTTGGTTAGGACGGTATTGGTCCAGTATTGGGGCTTTACCACCTTTTCGGGCACGTCCTCAGCAGCACTCAAAGCCGCGGCTGCCGCAGCCGCCGCGTCCTGCGTATTCTGGGCCGATGCCGCCACCGTGACAGCGGACACCGCAATAATGCAAAATAATCTCTTCATCTTCAAATATTTAAAACAAAAGACCTGCCACTGTAGCATAGGTCTTTTTCTGACAACAGACATCTCTTTTCCGTAGCATCGGCAATTTCTTAGCGAAGGAAAAGAGATGTCTGTTGCATCATTCTAGTAGGAACGGGCAAAGATAACCCGCTGATGGGAAGGCTTGCCGGTGTAGATGCATTTGCCTTCTTCCATGCAAACGGCGCTGTCCACGGGGATGCAGCGGATGGTTGCTTTGGTTTCTTCCTGAATGCGGGCCTCGGTTTCGGCCGTGCCGTCCCAGTGGCAAAGCAGGAAGCCGCCCTTCTCGATTTCCACTTTGAAATCTTCCCAGGTATCCACCTTGCGGATATTGGCGTCGCGGAAGGCGAGCGCCTTGTTGTAGATGCCCTTCTGGATATCGTCCAGCAGGTCGATGATGCGGTCTTCCAGGCCTTCCAGCGGTTCGGAGATTTTCTCCAGCGTGTCCCGGCGGCAAACTTCCACCGTACCGTTCTGAAGATCCCGCGGGCCCATGGCCAGCCGCACCGGCACGCCCTTGAGTTCCCACTCGGCAAACTTGAAGCCCGGACGCAGGGTGTCGCGGTCGTCCACCTCTACGCTGTGGCCCTTGGCCTCCAGCGCCTTCTTCAGTTCGTACATCTTGTCCAGCACGGCGTTATGCTCTTCGTCGCTCTTGTAGATGGGCACCATCACCACCTGGATGGGAGCCAGGGCGGGCGGAAGCACCAGGCCGTTGTCGTCGCCGTGGGCCATGATAAGGGCACCCATCAGACGGGTGGAAACGCCCCAGGAAGTGGCCCAGACGTATTCGTCCTTGCCTTCCTTGTTGGTGAAGGTTACATCGAAGCTCTTGGCAAAGTTCTGGCCCAGGAAGTGGGAAGTACCGGCCTGCAGGGCCTTGCCGTCCTGCATCATGGCCTCGATGGTCATGGTGTCCAGGGCGCCGGCAAAACGCTCGCCGGGGCTCTTGTGACCCACCACCACGGGCAGGGCCATAACCTCGCGGGCAAATTTGGCATACACGTTTACCATCTGTTCCTTTTCGGCCTCGGCCTCCTGGGCGCTGGCGTGGGCGGTATGGCCTTCCTGCCACAGGAATTCGGCCGTGCGAAGGAACAGGCGCGTGCGCATTTCCCAGCGAACCACGTTGCACCACTGGTTGCACAGCACCGGCAGGTCGCGCCAGCTGTGGATCCAGTTCTTATAGGTATTCCAGATAATGGTTTCCGACGTAGGACGCACGATGAGCTCTTCTTCCAGCTTGGCATCCGGGTCCACCACCACACCGCCGCCGTTAGGGTCGTTCATCAGGCGGTGATGGGTTACCACGGCGCACTCCTTGGCGAAGCCGGCCACATGTTCGGCCTCCTTGCTGAAGAAGCTCTTGGGAATGAACAGGGGGAAGTAGGCGTTCTTGTGCCCCGTTTCCTTGAACATCCGGTCCAGGATGCCCTGCATCTTTTCCCAGATGGCATAGCCGTAGGGCTTGATAACCATGCATCCGCGTACGGCGGACTGCTCGGCCAGGTCGGCCTTGACCACCAGGTCGTTATACCACTGGGAATAGTTCTCTTCCCGTTTTGTTACCTCTTTTGCCATAGTTTTATTGTATTTTTTCTTTTTTGTGCTTAATATTGTTCCCTGAACACGGATATCGGGTACAAATTTTGATGTAGGTTCCGTGAACCGGAGATTCCGGCGCAAAGATACTTATTTTTATTGGATAAAAGGAGGTACTGACGATGAAAAAGAGATTTATGGCATATGCACTTGCTGCCTTTGCCACCCTGTCCTGCGCTACCGTGGGCGGGCTTCAGACCCAGACCTACGATGACGGCATCTACGCCCGCCCCGTGGCGGAAGTGGTGCCAAGCGTTTCCCAGGACCAGCTGGACAATCTTCTTGCCGACAGCCGGTCGTCCGAGGCTTATATCCTGAGCGGAGGCGACACGCTGGTTGTCCCCGCAGGCAAGAGTATCCGTTTGAACAAGGACAATACCATCATTACTGTGCAAGATACGCCGGCATGGGCATGGAACTATTCCTTCGCCTACAGCCCCTGGTATTTCCGGGACTATTATTATTGGCACAGCCCCTGGTACTACAGCTCCTGGCGTTTCACTCCCTGGCGTTACCATTCCTGGTATTTCGACCCCTGGTATCGCGATTTTGTGTGGCACAGCCCCTGGTACTATGATCCCTGGTACGGATACTACAGTCCCTGGTTCTACGATTCATGGTATTATCCCTACGGCTATTACGGCCCTTACTGGGATTATTATCCTTACCGCTACAGCTATTACTATGGCTATCCGGCCTATTATGGCCATGGCTACATGTGGGGCGGCGGACACCGCTGGCAGCCTTCCCGGGCCGCACAAGTGGGGCATCGTGAGGGCAACAGGCCCATTCGCGGTTCTTCCACTCCCCGCAGCGCTTCGGTCCGCTCCGGCAGCCAGACCCGTTCCGTTGCATCCGGAAGCGCTTCTTCGGCCCGCGGTTCTTCCGTGCGCACTTCCACGGCAGGACGCAGCACCTCTGCTTCCCGTGCTGCATCGGCCAGCCGTACTTCCAGCGTAAGCCGTTCGGGCGCAACATCCGCAACCCGTTCGTCGGGTTCGGCCGTTCGCAGCTCCGGAACGGTGGGCACTTCGCGTTCAGCCAGCAGCACCCGTTCTTCCGGCAACTACCGCAGTTCTGCTTCCGGCAACTACCGCAGTTCTGCTTCCGGCAGTTCCGTAAGGTCTTCCGGCAGCAGCAGTGTCCGTTCCTCGGAAAGCAGTTCCGGCGCCAGCCGCTCTTCCGGCAGCTACTCCGGTGGCAGTTCGGTCCGTTCTTCCGGCAGCAGCAGTTCCGGTGCCACCCGTTCTTCGGGCGGCGGTTATTCCGGCGGCGGCTCCAGCCGTTCCTCCGGTGGCGGTTCCTCCTCCTCCGGTGGAGGCCGTTCGGGTGGTCGTAGATAACTAATTGAAAGTAAAGAAAATGAAAAAGATAGTAACCATCTTGCTGGTGGCGGCGGCCGGCATATCGGCCTCTGCCCAAACATGGCAGGACGCCTATTGGTTCACGGATTATAATTATGGCGGAACGGCCCGTACCGTGGGTATGGGCAATGCCGTCACCGCCATTGGCGGAGATCCGGGAACCCTGGTGTTCAACCCGGCCGGTTCGGCCGTGGCGGCCTATTCTCAGTTTTCCGTAACGCCGGGCATCACTTTCTCGGCTTCGTCAGCGCAGGGACTCGCTCTCACTTCTTCGGACGGCAATGCCCAGCCTGTGGGTTTCGGCGACAAGGTGAACACGGGATATGCCCGGGTCAAGATGCCCAATATTTCCTACATCGCTTCGTTCGATACGGGCAGAAGGCGCGGACTTAAGCGCTTCTCCTTCGGCTTTTCCTTCAATTCCACCAATAACTACACGTCCCGTTTCAATGCTGCCGGCATCAACCAGGACAATTCCTACGCGGCTTCGCTGGCTTCATCGGCCGACGGCTTCTCGCAGGAAGTGATGGGCAAGGAGGACTGGTTCTACGATAAGGATCCTTACCGCATGCCCGCGTGGGTAGATATGGTGGGTTACCGCAGTGGCATGATTAACGGCGTAGTGGGTACCGACGGTACTTATATCGCCCTTACGGAAACCATGGACCAGCAGGGCAATTTCCGCCTGGCTGCTCCGGTGTACCAGCAGTACGGGCTGCAGTCTACCGGCTTCAAGAGCGACTTCCTGTTCAATTTCGCCCTCAATTTCTCGGACCGTTTTTACATGGGTGCCAATGTGGGCATTACCAACCTGAACTACAACCAGGTGCGGTACTGGAGGGAAAGCCCGGCCAACGAAGCCGAATTCCCCACCATCGCTTATGCCGATGGCACCACGGCCCGCTTCTCCTCCCTGCTGATGCAGGAGAACTTCCGGGATTCCGGCACGGGCCTGTATCTGAAAGTGGGCTTCCTCTGGCGTCCCGTGCCGTTCCTGCGTCTGGCCGCCGCCGTGCAAACCCCTACCATGTTGCATATTACGGAACGCTATGGGTATAAGGGACAGGTCACTTTGTCGGACCGGGTTTCTCCGTCGGCCAAGTCGCCGGAAGACGAGTGGACGTACAAGCTTCGTTCTCCCATGCGCGTGAATGCCGGCCTGGCTTTCTCCATCGGCACCCTGGCGGTGCTCAGTGCCGACTATGAGATGGCCAATTACGGGAAAGCCCGTTTTGCTACAAACGCTTCCGACGACAGCTCTTTCATGGAGTCGTACTTCTCCGGTCCCAACAGGGATATCGCCGAGCAGCTGGGATTTTCCCACATGCTGCGTGCAGGTATGGAGGTGAAGGTTCATCCCGCCGTGTCCGTGCGGGCCGGTTATAACCTTACCACCGATGCCGACCGTTATAGCGAGTCTCCTGTAAGGCACGCTTTCTCGCTGGGTGCCGGCTATGCGTCCAACGGTCCTTTCTATATGGATATGGCCGTCCGCCTGCGCACAACTCCCAAGGAGTACTATATTCCTTATGAGTATTATTATGCTCCCGATCCGGAAAAGTACTACGCCAAGGAGATACGTGACGATATCCTTACCCCGGAAATTGCCGTCCGTGCTTTCATGGTAGATGCGCTGCTCACGGTTGGCTGGCGGTTCTGAGCATTCCACAGGCTTACGCACTTTTTCTGCCTACGTTACCCCTTCCCGAAACCCCTCCCCTCGGGGGAGGGACTTATCAGAGGAAGGTTATATGACATTTTGGCAGTTTCGTCCCATTGGCACGAAGTTGGATTATTTGATGGCGTCACTCCCGGCGGGTGGCGCCTATTTTATGCCTGTCATTCTGAGCGTAGCGAAGAATCTGGTTTAGTTGTAAAGATTTTAAAGATTAAAACGTATTATACTATGGGTAAAATTATCGGCATCGACCTGGGAACTACCAATTCCTGCGTCGCAGTGATGGAAGGCAACCAGCCTACCGTCATCATCAACAACGAGGGGCAGCGCACCACTCCGTCCGTGGTTGCTTTCACGGATGGCGGCGAGCGCAAGATTGGCTCTCCGGCTAAGCGGCAGGCCATTACCAACCCCCACAATACGGTGTTCTCCATCAAGCGTTTCATGGGTGAAACTTTTGATCAGGTGACCACCGAGGTAAACCGCGTGCCTTACAAAGTGGTTCGCGGCGAGAACAACACTCCGCGCGTGGATATCAGCGGCAAGCTCTATACGCCGCAGGAAATATCGGCCATGATTCTGCAGAAGATGAAGAAGACGGCCGAAGAGTATCTGCGCCAGGAAGTTACGGAAGCGGTTATTACCGTTCCGGCCTATTTCTCCGACTCGCAGCGTCAGGCCACCAAGGAAGCTGGCCGCATTGCCGGTCTGGATGTGAAGCGTATCATCAATGAGCCCACCGCAGCTGCCCTGGCCTATGGCCTGGACAAGAAGGACAAGGATATGAAGGTGGCCGTGTACGACTTGGGTGGCGGTACCTTCGATATTTCCATCCTGCAGCTGGGCGACGGCGTGTTCGAGGTGCTCTCCACCAACGGTGACACCCATCTGGGCGGCGACGACTTCGACCAGGTAATCATCGACTGGCTGGCCCAGGAGTTTGCTGCCGAGAACGGCGGTATCGACCTGAAGAAGGACCCCATGGCCCTGCAGCGCCTGAAGGAAGCCGCCGAGAAGGCTAAGATCGAGCTTTCCAGCCAGACTTCCACGGAAATCAACCTTCCGTATATCATGCCGGTGGACGGCGTGCCCAAGCACCTGGCCAAGACGCTCACCCGCGCCAAGTTCGAGCAGCTTTCCGACGCTCTGTTCCAGCGTTCCATCGGCCCGTGCCGTCAGGCCCTTGCCGATGCACACCTGAATCCTTCCGACATTGACGAGGTACTCCTCGTGGGCGGTTCCACCCGTATCCCTTACGTACAGGAGCTGGTGAAGAACTTCTTCGGCAAGGAGCCCAACAAGAGCGTGAATCCGGATGAGGTTGTGGCCATTGGCGCCTCCATCCAGGGCGGCGTACTGGCCGGCGACGTTAAGGACGTGCTGCTGCTGGATGTTACCCCGCTTTCCCTGGGTATCGAAACCCTGGGCGGCGTAATGACCAAGCTCATTGAATCCAACACCACCATCCCGGCCAAGAAGAGCCAGATCTTCTCCACCGCGGCCGACAACCAGCCCGGCGTGGAAATCCGTGTGCTCCAGGGCGAACGCCCCATGGCCAAGGATAATAAGCAGATCGGCATTTTCCATCTGGATGGCATTGCTCCCGCACCGCGCGGCGTACCCCAGATTGAGGTTACCTTCGATATCGACGCCAACGGTATCCTGAACGTGAGCGCCGTAGACAAGGCCACCGGCAAGGAACAGCACATCCGCATCGAGGCCTCCAGCGGTCTGTCGGACGCTGAAATCCAGCGCATGCGTGACGAAGCCAAGGCCAACGAAGCCGCCGATAAGGCCGAAAAGGAGCGCATCGACAAGATCAACAGCGCCGACGCCCTCACCTTCCAGGCCGAAAAGTTCCTGAAGGAAAATGGCGACAAGGTGCCCGCCGACATCAAGAGCGAGGTAGAGAACAATTGCAACCTGCTGAAGGAGGCTGTGAAGGCCCAGAACCTGGCCGATATCGACCGTTACTCCGAGGCGCTGAACAAGGCCTTCGAGAAGATGTACCAGGCCGGCCAGCAGGCTCAGGGCGGTCCTCAAGGCCCGTTCCAAGGCGGTCCCCAGGGCCCGTTCAACGGCGGCCCCCAGGGTCCTCAGGACCAGGGTCCGGACGAGCAGTAATTACAGAAGTAAAAGAGCTAAGTCTATGAAGGAGCGCACTGCGGTTTCGTAGTGCGTTCCTTTTTTGCTTCTGTGGTACGTTACCTGGTGCCAGGGGGCTTTCAGGTGCCGGTAGAGGGTGTCGGTGCAGGCGACCGGGACGATGTTATCTTCGGCAGAATGGCGGAGGAGCACTTCCACGCTGGCCGGCAAGGGGTGGAGGGTTTCCGGCGGGATGGACAGGGATTTCAGCGCCTCCTTCAGGCGGAGGATGTCGGGGTTCTCCCGGCCGTTGAAGAAACTGGGATGCAGGTAGGTATGAATGTCGGTGCCGTATTCCCGCGCCAGATCCAGGGGGCTTGTAAGCCCTTGGGAAATGGTTTCGTAGTCTTCCAGTACCTTTCCGCAGAACAGTTGGGACGGGTCCAGTCCGGTATCCCGCCAGCTGTTCAGGCTGCGGACCAGCCCCGGATAAAACAGATAGCTCACCTCCCCGTGCTCCAGAATGAGTTCAAAGGCAAGTGCCGGGTCGTAGGCTCCGCTGCCCAGGCAGACGGCTTTCAGGCGGACATCGCTTTCCGGATTATCGGCATAATGATAGGCCAGGGCCAGGGCATTGGGCGCTCCCAGGGAATAACCGAACAGATAAGTTTTGCGGGGAAGATCCCTGTTCATGTGCTCCCGGAAGTACTCTGTGGCCGCTTCCCGGAGGTGAGCCGATACCAAAGCGCTGTTTTCGCTCATCTGGTAGGCAATGGACAGGCTGTCCGTAGCGCCGTAGCCGATATTGTCCGGAATCAGCGTTACATATCCCAGGACGGAGGCCAGCACTTCGGTTGTGTACAGGCGGGAACTGCCGCAAAGGTGTTTCTCGCGATTATAAGGCGACATTTCCACGGTTCCCCGCCATCGGCCGCGTTCGGGATAAGAGACCAGTCCGGAAGCGATAACCTCCCTCCCTTTGGGATCCACGGTACGATAGGTGAGGGCCACGCAGTGGACTTCCCTTTTGATGAGCTTGAGGAGCTGGAAGGCATAGGCAAGGTCTTTTTTCTGAACGTCCAGCCCGAACTCCAGCACAACTGAATCAATTTGCTGCTCCAGGGTAAGGCTTTGCTCCCGCAGGACGGAAACCAGCTTGCCCTGTCCGGAAACCCTAAGACAGAGCAGGAGTGCCGCCATGAGCAGGATGGTCTTGAAATGTTGCATGTCTTACCCCTTAAAACAATGCAAGATAAGAAGAAAAACCAAGCCCGTCAAGCAGTGCTTGCCCACCTCGCTTTTTTTATTTACTTTTGTAACTCAAATTTGATTATATGGGAAGAATTATACTTACGGGCGACAGGCCTACCGGAAAATTGCATCTGGGACATTATGTGGGAAGTTTGCGTAACCGCGTGCTGCTGCAGAACGAGGGCAATTACGACCGGATGTTTGTGTTCATTGCCGATGTGCAGGCCCTTACCGACAATGCCGACAATCCGGAAAAGGTACGCCAGAACATTATAGAAGTGGCCCTGGACTATCTGTCCTGCGGGCTGGACCCGGAAAAGGTCACACTCTTTATCCAGAGCCAGATACCGGAACTGCACGAGATGACGCAGTTCTTCTCCAACCTGGTAACCGTACAGCGCCTGCAGCGCAACCCTACCGTGAAGACGGAAATGGCCCTGCGCGGCTACAATGCCGAGACGGAAGACAACAATGTCCGCGGCCTGCCGGTGGGATTTTTCACCTATCCCATCTCCCAGGCGGCCGATATCTGCTTCTGCAAGGCCACCACGGTACCGGTGGGCGAAGACCAGGAGCCGATGATTGAGCAGTGCCGGGAAATTGTGCGCTCCTTCAACGGTACCTACAAGTGCGACGTACTGGTGGAACCCAATATCCTGCTGCCCAGCAACCTGGCCTGCCGCCGGCTGCCCGGTACGGACGGCAAGGCCAAAATGTCCAAGTCCCTGGGCAACTGCATCTATCTTTCCGACGACCCCAAGGAGATGGAGCAGAAGGTAAAGGGCATGTTCACGGATCCCGGTCACCTGCGGGTAGAAGACCCCGGCAAAGTGGAAGGCAACACCGTTTTCACTTACCTGGACGCCTTCTGTGAGCCGGACGATTTCGCCAAGTTCTGGCCCGATTATGCCAACTTGGACGAACTCAAGGACCATTACCGCCGGGGTGGTCTGGGAGACATGAAATGCAAGAAGTTCCTCATTAACGTGCTCAACGACCGCCTGGATCCCATCCGGGCCCGCCGTCACGCTTATGAACAGGATATTCCCGCTGTGTACGACATCCTCAAGAAGGGTTCGGAAGCTGCCCGCGAAGTGGCTGCCCGCACCCTCCACGAGATGAAGGATGCCATGAAAATCAATTACTTCGACGATGCTGCCCTTATTGCGGAACAAGCCGCAAAATACAAGGGTGTATGAGTCGTCTGCCAAAGATTCTATCTCCCGAAGTTCTAGCTGCCGGACTGGAAAACGGCGTAGCCCGCGGCATTTGCTTCAAAGATGCCGAAAGCCTGAAACTGGCTGCCAGGGTGAGCACCATAGTGATGGACAAGACCGGAACGCTGTTGGAAGGGAAGCCTTCCGTGGTGGAATCGGTATGGGACCCTTCGCTGGCGCTGGAAACCGGTAGCGACGCACGGGATTTCCGGGACGTACTCTTTTCTCTGGAAAGGCAGAGCGACCATCCTCTGGCCGATTCTGTCTGCGCTTCGCTCCGGGGCTGTACCCAGCTGCCGGTTGCAGATTTTCAAGCCGTTCTGGGCAAAGGCATTTCCGGGACAGTAGAAGGCACACGCTATTATGTGGGCAACCTGGACCTGCTGGAATCCGTAATTTCCGCCGATACGGGGAAAGCTGTCCTGGAGGCTTCTTCTACTCTTCTGGTGGACAGTCTCCGGCTTTGGATGGACGAAGGCTACATGATTACGCTCCTTTTTGACACAAATAAGGTCTATGCCGTCCTTGCCCTGGCCGATAACCTCCGGGAATCGGCCGTTCAGGCCGTACGGGTGCTGCAGGACCAGGGGCTGGAGGTGCACATGCTCACCGGGGAAAATGAAGTGTCGGCCCGCCGGACAGCCTCCGAAACGGGCATACGGCATGTCCATGCCCATGTGCTGCCGGAAGACCAGGCCCGCTATGTGGCCGATTTGCAGGCGGCCGGGAAGACTGTGGCTATGGTGGGGGACCTGGTAAACAACGGCGCCGCGCTGGAGCAGGCCGATCTGGGTATCGTACTGGATGGCTCCGCCGCTTCCCTTGACGGGGCGCAGGTTACCCTTTCCTCGCAGGATCTGGGGGACATCTGGCAGCTCATCTGCCTGGCCCGCCGTACGCTTGCCATCGTGCGGGAAAACCTGTTTCTGGCAGGCTTCTTCTTGCTGGCCGCCGTGCTCATAGTGCTTGTCCTGCTGTTTCCTATACCTGGCTGGCGGCCCGCTCCCATGCTGGCTGTGTGCATGGTCCTCAGCGGCATCTGTGTGGTTACCAATTCTTTGAGACTCCGTAAATAAACCAATATGAAACGAATGCTTATCCTTCTTGCCCTGGCGGTTGCATCGGCCGCCGGCGCATCGGCGCAAAACTCCCAGGAGGCGCGTCTGCTCCGTTTCCCCGCCACCAACGGCCGGGAAATCGCTTTCTCTTATGCCGGAGACCTCTGGACCGTACCCGTAACGGGCGGCGAGGCCCGCAGACTCACCTCCCACGTGGGCTACGAGATGTTTGCCCGCTACTCTCCCGACGGCAAAACCATTGCCTTCACGGGCGAATACGACGGCAACCGCGAGGTCTACAGCATCCCGGCCGAGGGCGGCGAACCGCTGCGTCTCACCTATACGGCCACCAATGCCCGCGACGACCTGGGCGATCGCATGGGCCCCAACAACATTGTAATAACCTGGAGCCCGGACGGCAAGAGCATCCTGTACCGCAACCGCATTGGCGAAGGCTTCCCCGGAAAGCTGTGGACCGTGAGTCCGGAAGGCGGCATGCCGGAGGAGATTCCGCTGCCGGAAGGCGGCTTCAGCTCCTGGAGCCCGGACGGCAAAAAGCTGGCCTACAACCGCGTGATGCGGGAATTCCGCACCTGGAAGTACTACCGCGGCGGCATGGCCGACGACGTGTGGATCTGGGATCCCAAGGCCAAGACGGTGGAGAATGTGACCAACAATATGGCGCAGGACATCTTCCCCATGTGGATCGGCGAGGAAATCTTCTTTGCCAGTGACCGTGACATGATCATGAACCTGTTCTGCTACAACACCAAAACCCGCGAAACCACTAAGGTTACTAACTTTGACAAATACGATGTCAAGTTCCCGTCCACCGACGGCAAAACCATCGTTTTCGAGAACGGGGGCTATATCTATCGCTTCGACCCCGCTACCCGGGAAAGCGTGCAGGTGCCGGTTGCACTGGCCTCCGACGCCGTTTATGCCCGTACCGAGCGGCGCAAAGTGGGCGACGATGCTTCGGCCTTCGCCCTTTCGCCGGACGGCAACCGGGCCGTGGTGAGCGCCCGTGGAGAAATCTTTGACGTGCCGGTAGGGAAGGGCGTAACCCGCAACCTGAGCCGCAGCGCCGGTTCCAACGACCGCGGGGCCGACTGGAGCCCGGACGGCAAGTGGATTGCCTGGATTGGCGATATCACCGGTGAAACGGAAGTATATCTCTTTGACGTTGCCAAGGGTGGCGCCCCGGTGCAGCTTACCCAGAATGCCGATACCTACATCCGTTCCCTGCAGTGGAGCCCGGACAGCAAGCACATCCTGTACACCGACCGGAAGAACCGGCTTGTAGAGGTGGAAGTGCCCTCCGGCACCCGCCGCGTGGTGCTTACCTGCCCCGAGGCCGAGTTCCGCGGTGTGGAATATTCGCCCGACAGCCAGTGGATTACCTATACCCGCCCGGCCAAGAACGAGATGGATGTAATCTATGTATATAATCTGTCCACCAACAAGGAATACCCCGTCACCGAGCGCTGGTACAATTCCTCCTCGCCGGTGTTCAGCGCCGACGGCAAGTATCTCATCTTCCGCTCCGACCGCGACTTGAACCCGCAGTACAGCAACATCGAGTGGAACTTTACCATGGGGAATATGGGCGCCACCTACATGGCCATGCTGGCCAAGGACACGCCTTCCCCGCTCATTGCCAAGGATCCGGAAGTGAAGGCCGAAGAGGCTGCCAAGCCGGAAGTACCGGCCGCCAAGGGCGCTCCGGCTGCTAAGGAAAGCCCGAAGATGGAGGTGAAAGTGGATCCGGACGGTATATTGGACCGCATTGTGAAGCTGCCCATTTCCGGAGTCGGCTACGGCGGTTACTACAGTGATGGCAAGAAGCTCTGGTACAGCAGCGGCTTCGGCACGCGCGTGTTTGATTTTGCCAGCGGCGAGGATTCGGATTGCACCGATGGCCGTATGTTTTATCGCTTTGGCGACAAGAAAGCCCTGGTGATGAAGGCCGGCAAGCTGAAGGCCGCCCCGCTGGGCGCCATGATGGGTCCCGGAGAGGAGGTTACCACTTCCGACATGGTGGCCTATATCGACTATCCCCAGGAATGGGCGCAGATTTTCGACGAGGTTTGGCGCGCTTTCCGCGACGGATACTACCTGGAGAACATGCACGGGCGCAACTGGCAGGGCGTGAAGGAGAAATACCAGGTGCTGCTGCCCTATGTGCGCACCCGTCTGGACCTGAATTACGTGATTGGCGAGATGATTTCCGAGCTGGCCAGTGGCCATGCCTACATTACGCCGGGCGAATATCCCAAGCCGGAACGCATCGATATGGGCCTGCTGGGTGCCGAGCTGTCCAAGGACCGCAGCGGCTTCTTCAAGATTGACCGCATTCTGCAGGGCGCCAGCTATCGGCCCGAACTCCGTTCCCCGCTACAGGAACCGGGCCTGGGCGTACAGGCCGGGCAGTATATCACCGCCATCGACGGCATTTCCACCAAGAGCGTGGCCAACATCTTCCAGCTGCTGGTGGGCAAGGCCGATGTGCTTACGGAGCTCACCGTGAACGACAAACCGGCCGAAGGCGGCAAGAAGGTGGTGGTGAAGCCCATCGCCGACGAGTATCCGCTTTACCACTTCGAGTGGGTGCAGAAGAATATCAAGACTGTTGAGGAGAAGTCTGGCGGCAAGGTGGGCTACATCTACATTCCCGACATGGGACCGGAAGGCCTCAGCGAGTTTGCCCGCTACTATTACCCGCAGCTGGACAAGGAAGCCCTCATTGTGGACGACCGTGAAAACGGCGGCGGTAACATTTCGCCGATGGTGATAGAACGCCTGCAGCGGGAGGTTTACCGCATGACCATGAGCCGTACCTCTTCCATGACCGGCACCGTGCCCGATGGTACGCATACCGGCCCCAAGGTGTTGCTGATCAACAAGTATTCGGCCTCCGACGGCGATCTGTTCCCGTGGAGCTTCAAGGCCAACAAGCTGGGAACGGTCATCGGCACCCGTACCTGGGGCGGCATTGTGGGCATCAGCGGCTCGCTGCCGTACATGGACGATACCGACGTCCGCGTACCCTTCTTCACCAACTACGACCGCGAAACCGGCCAGTGGATTGTGGAGAATTACGGCGTGGATCCGGATATTGTACTGGATAATGATCCTGTCCGGGAATATGCTGGAGAAGACCAGCAGCTGCTGAAGGCTATCGAGGTGGCCCTGGAGCAGATCAAGGACCGCAAGCCGCTGCCGGGCGTTCCGGCTCCGCGCACCTTCAAGGACCTGGGGCTGGAACAGCTTGATTAGTTGTCCGGAAAAGTTTTATTTGTCCCGATGTTCAAAAGTTTTACCGAACATCGGGACTTCTTTTTTTTTTGCAGGGGAAACACGTAACTTCGAAAAGCGAAAACTGCAAAATTTCACTAAATCTTATTAATAATGAAAAAAATCTTTGCTATTCTGGCCGCTTCCCTGGCCATCGCCGGTTCCCTGCAGGCTCAGGAACTTGCCAACTTCAATTTCGGTGGCCGCGGCATGCGCCCTGTTATCTCTCCCGAAATTCAGAATGACAGCGTTACCTTCCGCCTCAAGGCCGACTATGCTACCGTAGTGAAGCTCAGCGGCTCCTGGATGCCCAATCCTTACGGTGGCACCATCGACATGTATCGTGGCGAAAATAATGTGTGGTCTGTGAAAGTTCCCCTTCCGGACGCCGAAATCTATACTTATAATTTTGTTGTGGACGGTGTTTCCGTAAACGACCCCCAGAATGTGCTGGTACAGCGTGACGGTACCCGTTACCTCTCCATGTTCATCGCTCCCGGCGCCCGTACGGAGAATTACACCGAATCGGCCTCCAAGCATGGTACCGTAAGCCATCCCTGGTACGAGAGCAAGGTTCTGGGCATGCCCCGCCGTCTTACCGTTTACACTCCTTACGGCTACGAGGCCAATCCCAAGAAGAAATATCCGGTGCTCTATCTGCTCCATGGTGCAGGCGGTGACGAGGAAGCCTGGACCTCCATGGGCCGTGCCGCCCAGATTCTGGACAACCTCATTGAGAAGGGTCTGGCCGAGCCGATGATTGTAGTGATGCCCAACGGCAACGGCACCCAGCAGGCTGCCCGCACCCTGAACATCCCCGAAAAGCAGATGCAGTGGGACCGTAACGCCATTCAGAATATGCCCGAGGCCGAGCGTAACCGTCTCATGAACGGCTATGTCATCAGCCTCTGCGAGGAAATCGTTCCTTTCATCGAGAAGAACTTCCGCGCCATTGCCAAGCCCGCATCCCGCGCTATCGCCGGTCTGTCCATGGGTGGCGGTCACACCATTACCGCATCCATCCTGTATCCGGAGATGTTCGACTACATTTGCCCCCTGTCCGCTGCCGGCAGCGCTACGCCTGAGCAGATTTCTACCCTCAAGAAGGCTGGCGTAAAGCTCTACTTCCTGGCTTGCGGAGACGCCGACTTCCTGTTCCAGGGTTCCCAGGAACTGGACAAGACCCTCACCGAGCAGGGCCTGGACCACATCTACTTTGTGTCCGACGGCGGTCACACCTGGGCCAACTGGCGCCTGTACCTCAACACGTTTGCCCAAAAGCTTTTCAAATAATAAGTTGGTTTTACAGATGGCATTCGCCCCGTCCTGTTGGATGGGGCGTTTGTTTTAATTTGTTTTTTCCCACGAAAGTGAGTAACTTTCGGAAAGAAACCAAACTAACCACAAATATGAGAAAGTTCACCCTCCTTCTGGCGGCCGTCTGTGCATGCACAGCAGCCTTTGCCCAGCAGGCGCTGGGCCCGGGAACAGGTCTTGTTTCCCCGCAAATCAATCCGGACAATACGGTCACATTCCGCTATCATGCCCCTAAAGCCATTACAGTGCAGCTCACGGGAGATTTTCTGGCTCCCCGTATCACAGAGATAGAAATGGGCGGCCAGAAGCTCACCTACTCGGCCCCCGGCCTGGTGGACATGCAGGAAATGCCCGGCGGCTTTTGGACCTATACGTCGGAACCGCTCAAGGGAGAACTCTATTCCTATACCATCCTGGTAGATGGTCACAAGGTTATGGATCCGTCCAACATTTACCAGATAAGGGATGTCTCTACCTGGACCAACTATTTTGTACTCAGCGCAGAACCCGGAGATAAGGGATGGTACTATCAGGCACACGACGTCCCGCACGGCACGGTGGCGCATGTTTGGTACGACAGCCCAACTTTATCGGCCCAGCGCCGGATGAGTATCTATCTGCCGCCGGAGTATGAAACCTCTTCTTCTACCTGGTATCCGGTGCTGTACCTGCTGCATGGCTCCGGCGGTGACGAGGATGCCTGGGGAGACCTGGGCCGTACCGCCCAAATCATGGACAACCTCATTGCCGAAGGCCTGGCCAAGCCCATGATTGTGGTAATGCCCAACGGCGTCTGGTTCAACCAGGCGGCTCCGGGTGCGGCTGTGAATATGTTCCAGCCCAACTTCGAGAACAGCCGTTCCCAGTCTACCATAGAGATAGAAGACAGTTTCCCGGACATCATGGATTTTGTAGAGCAGCACTACCGTGTGGCCAAGGGCTATGCCAATACGGCCGTAGCCGGCCTGTCCATGGGTGGCCGCCAGTCCTGCATGCTTTCCCTGCACTATCCCAAGAAGTTCGGCTATGTGGGCCTGCTCTCCGGCGTGGCCGTTCCCGAGGGCAACGAGGCTGCCTTCAAGGCCGTGTTTGCCGCCAAGCCTAAGTTGTATTGGATAGGCTGCGGCAAGGACGATGGCGTTATGGTCAACTCCAAGAAGCTCAAGGACTTCTGCGACCAGATGGGCTATCCCGTAACCCTCTACGAGAGCGAAGGCGGTCACATCTGGCGCAACTGGCGCGAGTATCTGGGCATCTTTGCCCAGCAGCTGTTCTGGTAGTATTGATAATCAGATAGTTAAAGAATTCTCCCTGTGATTTTTGTCACAGGGAGAATTCTTTAAATGACTATTTATCAGGCTTTTACTTAAAGAGCGTTTGGGCCAGGACTTCCAGATCGGCGCGCCAGGTGGTCCAGCTGTGGCCGGCCTGGGCGTTTTCCATGTATTCGTATTTGAGACCGTCCTTGTCCAGCTGGGCGCGGGTGTTCTTGCAGTTCTGGTAGGCAATGTCGGAAGGACCGCCCTGGGTGAACACCATCTTTTTGAAGCTGTTCAGCTTGGCAATGTTTTCCTTCACTTTCAGCCGGGCCGATTCCGCGGCGGGGTCCTGACCGGGCTGCAGGGAGGAACTGAGCACCCAGACGTAGGAGAAATCGTCGGGATGGGAGAAGGCCACCTCCATGGTTTCCATACCGCCCATGGACAGACCGGCAACGGCGCGGTGATCGCGGTCGGTGAGCACGTTGTAGTTAGCCTCGATGAACGGCATCACGGAATAGTACATGTCCTCGGCAAACGGGGGAACCTCGTTCTGGACGGGAATGGTGCCGTTGGGCATTACTACAATCATGGGGACTATCTTGCCTTCGGCCAGGAGGTTGTCCAGAATCCAGCCGGCAGCGCCTACGCCGGGCCAGGAGGCATCGTTGTCACCGCCGCCGTGAATCAGGTAAAGGACGGGCAGTTTGTCGGCGTTCTTCTCGTAGCCGGCGGGCGTCCATACGTGCAGGCGGCGCATTTCGTTCAGGTTCTTGGACCAGTAGAAACGCTGGGCCACGGCGCCGTGCGGCACATCTTTAATATAGCCCGCACCCTTAGTGAGCAGGGAAGACTGCTCGGCCGAAAGGGGAGCCTTGGGATCCTGCACGCGCACGCCGTCCACCGTAAAGTTATAGCGGAAGAGGCCGTCGTCCAAACCTTCGCAGATGCCCTTCCATACGCCGTTTTCGGCCTTTTCAAAAACGATGGGCTTGCCCCAGGGGAGGTCGCCGGAAACGGAAACCGAAGAGGCCTGGGGAGCGTAAATCTGGAAAAGGACTTTACCGTCCGGCAAAACGCGGGTGCTCTGGAGGGTGTCGTTGGGCGTGGGCTGACGCATCCAGCCCTGGGCCGATGCCGCTACGGTGCAGCCCATAAGTGCAAAAAGAATAAGAATACGTTTCATGCTGTTTTAATTTTGTGCAAAATTACGCATTCTGTGACGGAAATAATTGTCCGATTGTTCATTTGTTTACCCAAATGTTTACCATATTTCTGATTGTAAAGGGAATTCCGTAACTTTAGGTCATAGAAGTAATTAACACTAACCGATATGTACAAAAATCTCATTTACCTGGCCGCTGCGGCTCTTCTGGCCGCCTGCTCCGGTCCCCGTTCTCCGCAGGAGAAACTAACCGTCAACGACAAGAAGATTGACGCCATCATCGCTCAGATGACGCTGGAAGAGAAGGTGGAAATGCTGCACAGCAAAACCAACATGTCCTCCGCCGGCGTAGAGCGCCTGGGCATTGCCGACATGCATTATGCCGACGGCCCCTTCGGCATCCGCGAAGAGGGCGTCCCCAACGGCTTCCAGAGCGCCGGTTGGAAACTGGATTCTGCCACTTATTTCCCTACGGGCAGTGCTCTTGCCGCTACCTGGAGTGAGGAACTGGCCTATAAATATGGCACCGGTATGGGTAAGGAAGCCCGCCTGCGTGGCAAGGATGTTATCCTGGGCCCGGCCGTAAACATCCAGCGTTTGCCTGTAGGTGGCCGTACCTACGAATATCTGAGCGAGGATCCCATCCTCAGCGCCGCTCTTTCGCTGGGCTACACCCAGGGCGTACAGGACCAGGGAACCGCCGTTTGCATCAAACACTTTGCTGTAAACAACCAGGAAACCAACCGCGGCAGCGTAGATGCCCAGGTAGATGAACGCACCCTGCGTGAAATCTATCTGAAGCCTTTCGAGCGTGCTGTTGTGGAAGGCGGCGCCATGAGCGTGATGCCGGCCTATAACAAAGTGAACGGCGACTATTGCTCCGAGAACGAGCACCTGCTAAACGAGATTCTGCGCGGTGAATGGGGCTTCAAGGGCTTCACCGTGTCTGACTGGGGCGGTACCCACAGCACCATGGGCGCCATGCTCCATGGCCTGAATGTCCAGATGACCGGTTCCAACTACCTGGGTCAGCCGGTAATCGACTCCATTGCTACCGGAGCCCTCACGGAAGACCTGGTAGATGAGAAGGTCCGTCAGATCCTGCGCGTACGTTTTGCCATTGAGGCCGTTCCGGACGATGTGGCCAACACTATAATGACTTCCCAGCCCGAATGCCAGGACATTGCCCTGCAGGTGGCCGAAAAGTCCATTGTACTCCTGAAGAACCAGGCCGGTATCCTGCCGCTCTCCAAGGAGGTGAAGAGAATTGCCGTCATCGGCCAGAATGCCGTTCTCAAGACCCAGAGTGGCGGTATGGGCGCCGGTGTGAAGGCTCTCTACGAGGTTACTCCGCTGGAAGGCATCGTGAAGCGTGCCGGAAGTGACGTGGAGGTTGTTTATGCCCCCGGTTACAAGAACTTCCCGGGCCGTCGCTGGGGACCAGCCCCGGCCACGCCGAATCCGCTGGAGGCCGCTGCCATTGACGAGCCGGCCGATCCCGCCCTCCTGGCCGAAGCCGTGGCCCTGGCCAGGGAAGCCGATGTAGTCCTGTTCTTCGGCGGCACCAACAAGAGCATCGAGACAGAAGGCAGCGACCGTACCAATATCGACCTGCCTGTGGGTCAGAACGAGGTTGTGAAGGCCCTGTATGAGGCTAATCCCAACCTGGTGAGCATCCTCATCTCCGGCGGCCCCACCGACCTCCGTCAGCTGGAACCGGTTTCCCCGGCCATCATCCAGGGCTGGTGGAACGGCACCGAGGGCGGCACAGCCCTGGCCAAAGTGCTCTTCGGCGATATCGCCCCTTCCGGCAAGCTCCCGTTCACCTTCCCGGCCCAGCTGGAAGATTCTCCGGCCTTTGCCATGGGTAACTTCCCGGACAAGAATGCCGGCGGAGACCTGTTCACCCTCATGTATCGTCAGGACCGCACCCAGATGACCCGCGAGCAGATTGCCGAAATGATGGCCAAGATGCCCAAGCCCGTTTCCAAGTATACGGAGGGCGCCCTGGTGGGTTATCGCTGGTTCGACACCAAGAATGTGAAGCCCATGTACGCCTTTGGCCATGGCCTCTCCTATGTGGACTTCCAGTATGGCGTCCTCAAGGCTTCTGCCGACAAGAAGGGCGTAAAGGTTTCCTTCGATATTACCAATAACGGCAAGATGGATGCCGATGAGGTAGTCCAGCTGTATGTCCACCGTTTGGATGCCACCGTGGAATGGCCCTACAAGGAACTGAAGGCCTTCCAGCGCGTAAGCCTGCAGGCTGGTGAAACCAAAACCGTTACCCTGGAGGTTCCCGTGGACGATCTCCGCTACTGGAATGTGGACAAGAACGCCTGGGATCTGGAGCACGGTAAACTGGAAATCCTGGTGGGTGCTGCTTCCGACGATATTCGCCAGAAGGCCGGTGTGGCAATCTAGCAGATTATTTAGGTATTAGTGGTTGAGGCCGGCTCACTTCGAGCCGGTCTCTTTTTATGTATCAAACTCCCCGACAAACGCCCCGCCTCCCCCTCGGCCTCTCTGACTCCCTGCCTGACACCCGGCCGGCGCCCTGGCTGCCGTCAGCGGCGCGATGCGGGTGCCGCGCTCTCCTCCTCGCCAGCCGCGAATCCGGAAAAGTGCCCTTCTGTGCATTCTGTATGTATTGGCGGCAATGTTTTGTGCCGAAAGTGCCATTATCGTTGCCGCGAATCCAGAAAAGTGCCCTTCTGTGCATTATGCGTGGATTGGCGGCAACAAAAAAAGGAGAGTGACCCGGATGGGGTCACTCTCCAATGAAGGATAGTATCTGTGGAGAAACTTAGTCTTCCCAGACAACGGGCTCGATGGTCTTGAAGTCGGCCGATACCTTGTAGATCCTGGAGAAGTTGTAGTAGCTCTGGCTGTTGTAGTTGTTGCCACCGGCCTGGGCTGCTATGCGGACATAGCGGTCCTGGGTGTACTTGAACAGGTCGGCATTTACGGCAGCCTGGGTGTCAATTTCCAGGGTGACCGTTTCTCCGGGCTGGGCAGCGGGCTGCTGGGTCCAGGTGGTCCAGTCAAAACCGCCAGTCTTTCTGGCACCGGGGTCGTCTTTGGCCATGTTGAAGTAGTTGCAACCTACGAAAAGCTGTGTGTTGGCGCAGAAGGCAATATTGTTGATGGTATTGGCCTTGCTGTCGTCTCCAAGTTCAACCTGGAAGGTGGCGATGAGCTTTTTGGATGCGGCATCGTAGGTGACCTTCTCGTTGAGGATGCGGCAGTACGGAGTGACAGTGAAGTCCACGGTGTTGGCTCCCTTCTTCAGGGTGAATCCGTCATTGGAAGGCGGATAGCAGGGGAGGTTTTTGGTGTCAATCTTGTAATCGGCGGCAAAAACCAGGTTGTTGGTGTATTTTCCGTCAAAACGGACAAGCCAGTTCTGGTCTTCGGACACAGGGTTGCCGTCCCGGTCTTTCCATCCTTGCTCAATCACGATCAAGGCTCCGGCAGTTTCACTTTTCATGGACCATGAACCCCAATCCCAATAGGAATAGACGGAAGACTCGATACCCATCAGTTCACCGGTCTTGGCATCCAGGAAGCGGCCGGTCACCTGCGCATTGGGACCTTCGTAACTGTCCAGCTTGAACATGTCGCAGGACATTACGGCGGTGACGGAAAGGAGCAACGCAAATATGTGAGTAAACTTTTTCATTTTAATTCTGGATTAGTCAACAGTTAACTTGTTGTTGGGTTCAATACGGTTCTTCTGGTAGTTAGGAATCTGATTGTAGTAATCATCGGCCTGAACACGGAGGATACCGGAGTAACCCTGCTGGGGAGTGGCATTGTAAGGAACGGCACGGAGGAAGATCCACTGGGCCTTGTCTCCGGACAGGTCCACCATGGGAACGAGGGTGAGCTTCTTGCCCAGGCTTCCTTCCTCGTAGGTGGCCGGCGTATCCGGATTGTAGTATGCGCGACGGCGGTGCAGGACGTTGGTCCATTTGTTCTCCAGGGCGAATTCCACCTTCCACTCATGGAGCACATTCTCCAGGGTAAGGTCCACGTTGTCCTTGAAGCCGGCGCGGTGACGGACGGCATTCAGGTATTCGGCAGCCTTGGCCTTGTCGCCTTTGCCGCTTTCCACAACGGCTTCGGCGTAGGTGAGAAGCATCTCGGAGAAGCGGATGTTGTAGTAAGGGGTCTGCGGAGTCTGGGTGTTCTGGGTCTTGTCAATACCCTTCAGAATCTGGAAGCAATAGAACGCGCGGTTGGAGTCGTTGATGTCGATGTTCAGCCTGTAGAAGAAGCTGTTTTCGTTGCCTTCGCCTCCGTAAGGGTAGTACGTCTGTCCCTTGAACTCGATACCGTTGTTGTCGTTGGGATACACCCTTACCTCACCGGTAGGAGTGATCATGCCGGCTTCGTTGTTGAGCGTCTTTCCGCGGTAGGTATTGCCGGGATAGGCAACCCATGCCTGGAAACGGGCATCCTTGAGGGCGAAAGGACCGTCCGGAGAATCGTAGTGCTTGTAGTCTTTGATCTTGTCGGCGGTGAATTCAGTCTGGGGGTAGGTGAGGTAGTTGTTCTCGTCTCCGCTTACCAGCGTCTGGATTTTTCCGTCCTTCCTGCCACGTGCATCGGCATCGGTGTAGTAGTCGTATTCGTCGGCCAGGTTCAAGGTTACGGCGTAGGTGCCCTGCAGATATCCGGTTACCAGCTGGTTGGAGCTCCAACCCTGGTTGCCGTTTCCGGAATTCTGGCTGCCGATGTTATAGGAACGTCCGAAGATGCCCTCCGTTGCATTGTAGCTCTGGAACAGGTCTACGAAGTTGTCCCTGGCGGCCTGGATGCTTCCGGGGTTCTCGCCGGCAAGGGCGTAAAGGCCGGACTCGATCACTTCCTTGGAGGCGTCGATGGCCATCTGGTAGTAAGCGTCGGCGTAGGAAGCCTCCATGTAGGTGAGTTTCCTCTGCACGGCAATGTAGCTGGAATTGAGGGGAGCCCGGTTCCAGTACTTGCTTTCCGAAGCGGCCCAAAGGGCTACACGGGCCTTCATGGCCAGGGCTACATACCTGTTGGCACGGAGTCCCTGCTTGGCTTTGGGCATCAGGTCGGCAGCTTGCTGAAGCTGGTCCAGAACCCAGTCCCAGGATTCCTTCTCGGTGCTGCGGGGATAGTAGAGGGCGTCGGCATTGCCATCTACATATTTGTCGTCCAGGGATACATCCACGATGGGAATGCCGCCGTAGCAGCGGACGCTGGCAAAATAGTAGCAGGCGCGGAGGAAAAGACCTTCGCCGATGTAGGCGTTCTGGGTGGCTTCATCCAGTCCGGCATTCTCCACGGCCTGAAGGAAGTTGTTCACGGCGCGGACATTGCCATAGTTCCAGAAGGAGCTCACGGAGCTGCCATAGCTGGGCGTGGAGCGGCTGGCGTTGGCAAACATCTGGCTCTGGTCGCCGGAAGATACGCTCATGTCGGGGAGTGCCGAATACAGGTTGGCCAGCAGGGAAAGCAGGCCGGAGTTGGAGGCCAGCAGATCTTCGGCAGCCACCTTGTTCAGGTCGCCCTCGGCGTTATCAAAGAATTTGTCGCAGGACATCAGTCCAAGGGAAAGTCCGGCAAGCAGGATATATCTGAATATCTTTTTCATTGCAAAGCAGGATTAGAAGTTGAGGTTGAAACCGAAGTTGTAGGTCCTGTTGATGGGGAAGTCACCACCCTGACGGCCGCTATCGCTGGCCTCAGGATCCACATACCGGAGGTACTTGTTGCAGATGGTGAGGAGGTTTCCGCCGTTGAAGAAGAAACGGGCGCTCTTGATACCCACTTTCTGGAGGAACTTGGGAGAGATGCGGTAACCCACTTCAATGGTCTTCATGCGCAGGTAGGCAGCGTTTACATAGTTGTAAGGCTGGTTGTTGGTGTAAGTGGCATTGTGGGCGCTACCGGACTGGGATACGCGGGCCAGGGCCGGCCAGGAACCTTCTACCCACTGGGTTGCGGGATCCCAAGGATCGGCACCGTAGTTGGCCACATGATAGGAGTCCGTGTACTGGGAAGGCATGTAATACAGGTAACCGGTACCGGCAAAGCCGCTCAGGGAAACGCTCTTGTACTTGAGGGCGGCTCCGCTGAAGATGAGGTTGAAGTCAAAGTTCTTGTAGCTGCCGCCGATGGTGAAGCCGAACTGCAGCGGAGGCATGCTGGTTCCCCAGGTGTAGAAAACATCCTGATCGTCGATGTAGCCGTTTCCGTTGCGGTCCACCAGCTTGTACATGCCGGGGACGAGGGCGCGGTTGCCTTCGCCGGAGCCGTTGGTGTCGTACAGCACCTGGCTGGCGTTGGTCTCGTTCAGGTTGTGGAAGCGTTCACCCGTCCACTGATAGGTGCTGCCGGCCATCCAGCCGCTCCAGCGGTTCACGCTGTAGTTCCTCCAGTAATCCATGGAGGACTTGTAGAACTTGGTCTGCTCAGACTCAATGTAGGTCTGGCGGAAGCGGGTGAAGGAAACCTGTCCCTGGATACGGTAAGAGAAATTGCCGATGCTGTTGCGGTGGTACAGGGAAAGTTCCAGACCTTGGTTCTCGTTACGGTTCAGGTTCTCGGAAGGGAGAGAGACGGCGTAGAAGTCCGGAAGCGTTACATTACGGGTAGCTGCCGTGCCGATGGTCTGGCGGCTGAACCAGTCGAAGGTACCACCGAACTTACCCTGCCAGAGTTCCCAGTCGATACCGAAGTCCATCATCCGGACACTAGCCCAGGTGAGGACGGTATTGGCTACGGAGCTGTTGGCAAAGCCCTTGGTGGCGGTGCCGTCGTTGAACACCCAGGAACCGCTGCTGGTATAACCGTTGATATAGGCATACGGGGAGCCCTGGACGGAACCGGTGCGGCCGTCGGACCAGCGGATCTTGAAGTTGTTCACCATCGGAAGGACCTTCTTGAAGAAAGGCTCCTCGGAGACACGCCAAGCGAGCGAGTAGGACGGGAACAGGCCCCAGCGCTTGCCGCGCTGGAACTGGTAGTTACCGTCGTAACGGCCCATCAGTTCCACGATATACTTGCCCTGGTAGTTGTAGTTCAGACGGCCGATGTAACCGGCGGTGCGGACGTTGCTGCGGCCGCCTTCGTTCTTCATCGTGTTGGAGTCGCCCTGGTCCAGGATGTCGTGGGTGTAGAGGAACTCGTCCAGGGAAGGACCGTAGTTACGGGAAGCCATCAGCCTGGAGGTCTTGATGTCGGTGAGTTCGGC
>CAMJKI010000015.1 GCA_946406355.1 uncultured Bacteroidales bacterium
CCGCACCAGCGGCAACTGGCTCATCATCAGCGCCATGGGCCGCAGCGCCGGTCATCTGGCCCTGGGTATCGGCGAGGCTACTCACTGCCCCATGACCATTATTCCGGAAATGTTCAACAAGACGGAAATCGGCCTGGACAAGATTGTGAAGCTGGCCCTCTCCGCCATTATCAAGCGCAAGCTCCTGGGCATTGAATACGGCACGGTTGTGGTGGCCGAAGGCGTGTTCCACGACCTGGATCCGCAGGAAATCAAGAACGCCGGCGTTTCCATGACCTACGACGAGCACGGCCATCCCGAACTGGGCAAAATCTCCAAGGCCGTCCTGTTCAACGACATCCTGGACAAGGAGTTCAAGAAGCTGAACCTGAAGGTGAAATCCCGCCCGGTGGAAATCGGTTACGATGTCCGTTGCCAGGATCCTATCGGCTACGACCTCACTTACTGCTCGGAACTGGCCATGGGTGCCTACGAGCTCTTTGCCAAGGGCGAAACCGGCTGCATGGTATATGTAGACGCCGACGGAGAAGCTCATCCGCTGTATCTGAAAGACCTGCAGGGTGCCGACGGCAAAATTCCGCCGCGCCGCGTAAGAATTGAAGGCGGTACCGCCCAGAACTACTTCAACCACATCTGCCACTTCATCACTCCGGCCGATTACGAGGCCGCCAGGAAGTACGTGCCCAATCCGGAAGAATTCGACTTCAAGAAAATCCTGAATTGGTAGGATGAAAAAGATTATTTACCAGCTGCTCCCCAGACTGTGGAACACCGGTAAATTCTCAGGTATCGACACCGGGTCCCTACAGTATTGGAAAGGACTCGGTGTCGATTATCTTTGGTATACCGGCATCATCCGTCACGCCACTTCCAAGGCCGACGAGGGTTGCACACCCTCGCATCCCCAGATTGTGAAAGGGGATGCCGGATCGCCTTATGCCATTTACGATTACTACGATGTAAACCCCTATCTTGCAGATGTTCCCGATCAGCGAATGAAAGAATTCCTTCAGCTGGTGGAACGGACGCATAAAGCAGGAATGAAAGTTATAATAGACTTCATTCCCAACCATGTTTCCCGGGACAATGTGAACTTTGGGAAGGACGACAACACCTCCCTTCACTGGGCTCCGGAAAACGACTTTTTCTATTATCCCGGACAGGCGCTGCAACTGCCGGAACCCTTCAACGGATCGGCCTATTACGAGTTCCCCGCCAAGGCCTCCGGCAACTGTTTCTCACCGGCACCGGCCGTAACGGACTGGTACGAAACCGTAAAACTCAACTACTGTGACTTCCACACCGGCACCTGGGACAAGATGCTGGATATCGTGCGTTTCTGGGCCTCCAAAGGGGTGGACGGCTTCCGCTGCGACATGGTGGAACTGGTACCCCCGCAGTTCATGCGGTGGCTCATTGCCACAATCAAGGAAGACTATCCGGACCTGCTCTTTGTGGCCGAAGTATATGAAGAGGAGAAATACCGGATGTATGCCGATGAAGTGGGTTTCGACCTGCTGTACGACAAAACCGGCCTTTACGATTCCCTCCGGAGCATTACCTGCCAGGGTTATACTACCCGCCTGTTAAGCTGGAACTGGCAGTTCCTGGGAGATTTGCAGCCCCGGATGCTCAACTTCCTGGAGAACCACGACGAGCAGCGCATCGCCTCCGATTTCTTCTGCGGAACAGCCGAAGGCGGCTATGCGGCCCTGGCGGTTTCACTCCTGCAGAACACGGCCCCGTTCATGCTGTATTTCGGACAGGAAATAGGGGAGCGCGGCATGGACAACGAGCCTTTCAGCGGCGTGAACGGCCGTACGTCCATCTTCGACTGGTGGACGGTGGCTTCACTCCAGCGGCTCCGGAAATGGATTGACGACGGAAACAGCGGCCTTACGGCAGGGGAGAAAGCAGTTCTCAAACGCTACCAAGCCCTACTGTCCCTGGCCAAAGACCCCGTCTTTGCCAGTGGAAAAACCTTCGATTTGTGCTATTGCCAGGAAGCCGGACACTTCGACCTGGACCGGCACTACGCCTTCCTGCGAAGCGACGGCATTCGCACTTACCTGGTGGTTGCCAACTTTGGGAAAACGGCCGACACAACGGTCCGCATACCCGCAGAAGCACTTGAATATCTGGGAATTAAAGCAGTCCGCACCGTCTATACCGTTTCGGTCCCCGAGCGGGATTACTGCCTGGTGGAAATCCACTGATTAGAACACTATACCATGAAAGCAATCAACACAGAAAAGGCCCCTGCGGCCATCGGACCTTACAGCCAGGCTATCGACAGCGGCACCGGGCTGGTTTTTGTTTCCGGGCAGCTGCCCATTAATCCTGCGACGGGCGCTTTCCCGGAGGGAGGCGTCCAGGAACAGACCCGCCAGAGCCTTACCAACGCCCAAGCCATTCTGGAGGCCGCCGGACTGGGCCTGCAGAACGTGGTGAAAACCACCGTATTCCTGGCCGATATGGCCGACTTTGCCGCTATGAACGAAGTCTACGCCCAGTTCTTCGCGGCGCCGTTCCCGGCCCGCAGCGCCGTAGCCGTGAAGACCCTCCCGAAAGGAGCATTGGTGGAGATTGAGTGCATAGCCGCCCGGTAAGTTTACGGTATGAAAAAAGGATTGACCATTTTTGTCCTGCTGCTGGCGGGATTGGCGGCACTGGCGCAGGAAAAGCCCGTGCAGATCTGCGCGCACCGGGGCTTTTGGAAAAGTGAATCGGCCGGAAAGGCACAGAACTCGCTAGCCTCCCTCAAGGCCGCCCAGGACAATGGATTCTGGGGCAGTGAGTTTGACGTGCACCTCACCAGCGACCATGTGGTGGTGGTGAACCATGACCCGTCGTTCCACCTCAAGAACGTCCAAAAGAATACCTATCAGCAGCTTTCCGGCACCGGCCTCCTGGCTAACGGGGAGTCGCTTCCGGTGTTGGAACAATACCTGGAGCAGGGGCGGCAATCCAGCACTATGCTGGTGTTGGAACTCAAGAAGCAGTATAGCCGGGAGCATGCAGAGAAACTGCAGGACCTGTGCATATCGGCCTTGAAGGAGAAAGGGCTCTGGGACCCTTCCCGCGTCATGTTCATCTCCTTCGATTACGAGGCCTGCAAGCGGATGGCGCAAATGGCGCCGGGTTTTACGGTGCAGTATCTGGAGGCCGATAAGGACCCGGAAACGGTTCACGCAGACGGCATTAACGGCATCGACTACCATTTTTCCGCGTTCCGCAAACACCCCGAATGGGTGGCCCGGGCCCACGACCTGGGGATGTCCGTGAATGCCTGGACGGTGGACAGCAAGACCGATATGCGATATCTGGTGAACCTTGGTGTGGACTGCATTACTACCAACAATCCTTTGGAACTGCGGGCCCTGCTCGATGGCAGGGAAGAAAGGCCGCAGCAGGGGCCTACACCTGAACAGATCCAGGCCTGGCTGGCGCGTCAGAAACCCAACCCCACCGCCCATACTTTACGACCGGATGCGCTGGTCGCTAAGGACAGTCCCTACCGTGCAAGCAAGAACTTCGGCAAGCGGATTGCCGTCTTCGGCGGGTCCCTTTCCGTGAACGAAGAATCCAACGCCGCCAAGCAGATCTGGGCCGATTTGCTCGGCGCAGAAGTGGTTACCTATGGCGTGGGCGGAGCAGGCTTTTCCCGGGAACAGGGCTGCACCCTGCAGCGCCAGGTGGACACGGCGGGCGTTTACGATGTTTATGTCCTCTGGGCTTCTACCAACGATTACACCAACAGCCGCGAATGCGGCACCTGGCAGGACTACACGGTCTTTGACAACTACGACGAAAGCAAGCTTTCCACCCAGTGCGGCGGCATCAACTACTGCATCAAAACCCTGCTGGAGAAGAACCCCAGGGCCGAAATCTACTTCTTCACTTCGCTCCGTTTCTTCGGCCAGGACGCCGGAAACAACCCCTTCTCAACGGCGCCCAACAAAACCGGAAAAACCTTCGCTGACTATATCGAGGGCCAGAAGGCCTGCTGCGCCTTCTATGGCATCCCAGTCCTGGACCAGTTCAATCTCCAGGGTATTAACCAGTTCAATGTCAGTTATTTCTACAAGGAAGACCTCCTTCACATGAACGAAGAAGGCTATCGCCGCATCGGCCCCGTCCAGGCCGCATTCCTGGCCAACGGGTTCTAATGGCGGCCCACCTGGCGGCGGAATTCGGCCACGGTGACGGCGGTGGCAACGGCGGCATTCAGCGATTCGGAACCGGGATCGTCGACCGGGTAGGGGGGAATAAAGAGGCGGTCGCTTACGCAAGCGGCCGTTGCGGCGGAAATACCATTGGCTTCATTGCCGATAACTATCACAGAAGGCGCTTCCAAGCCATTGGAAAGCGCTTTTTTGTACAGGTTCTCCCCGTCCAGGAAGGTGCCGTACACCTTGCCGCCGGCCGCCAGCACCCTGCTGCAGAAAGCGGGTATTTCCGTATAATGGAAGCGCACGCGGAAGATAGCGCCCATGGTGGCCTGCACCACTTTGGGATTAAAAAGTTCCACCGTGTCCGGCGAAGCGTACACCGCATCTATGCCGAACCAGTCGGCAATGCGGAGGATGGTGCCCAGGTTGCCGGGATCCCGGATGCCGTCCAAGGCCAAAAAAAGGCCTTTAGAGGGCATTTCGTCCTTCAGAAGGTCATTGGGTTGCCGAACCACCGCAAGGGCCGGAGAAGGGGAGGAAAGGGCCGAAATCCGGGCCATACCGGCCTCGCCGATCTCTTCCCGCCGGTAAACCTTCTCCACCGTGAAACGGGAAGCCAGCGCCTCGGCCACCATTTTTTCACCTTCCACCGTAAACAAGCCGCTGCTGTCGCGGAATTTCTTCTGCGACAAACCCTTTACGAACTTGATTTCGGCATTGGTCATTATTTGTATCCCAGCAGTTTGAGCATGGAATCGGAGGTCTGCTCCTCGGCAAACACCGAGGTGGTGAGGTTACCCTCCTTGTCCCGGTCGATGAGGATGTGGCGCGGAGAAGGCATCAGGCAGTGCTTGATGCCGCCGAAGCCGGAAATGGCATCCTGATAGGCACCGGTATGGAAGAAGCCGATATAAAGGTTCTCCCGGCGGCTCCGGATGGTGGGCAGGAAGATGGCGTTGGCGTGATAATCGGCATTGTAGAAGTCCTGGCTGTCGCAGGTGAGACCGCCCAGGAACACCCGCTGGTACTCGTCGTTCCACTTGTTGATGGGCAGAAGGATGAAGCGCTGGTTCAGGCCCCAGGTATCCGGCAGGCAGGTCATGAAACTGTTGTCTATCATGTACCACTTCTCTCGGTCGTTCTGCTGCTTGATGTCCAGGATCTTGAAGATAGTGGCGCCGCTTTCGCCCACGGTGAAGCTGCCGAACTCCGTGAAGATGTCCGGTTCCTCCACGCCCATGGCGTTGCAGTTCACCTTAATCTGGTTGATGATTTCCTCCACCATATACTCGTAGTCGAAGTCCATGGCCAGGGAAGTCTTGTTGGGCAGGCCGCCGCCGATGTTCAGGCTGTCCAGCTCCGGACAGATGGCCTTGAGCTCGCAGTACACCTTTACGCACTTGGACAGTTCGTTCCAGTAATAGGCCGTGTCCCGGATACCCGTATTGATGAAGAAATGCAGCATCTTCAGGTGGAAGTTGGGATACTTGGCCACCGTGTCCTTGTAGAACTTGAGGATGTCGGAATAGCGGATGCCCAGCCGGGAGGTATAGAAGTCGAAGTTGGGCTCTTCCTCGGAGGCAATTCGGATACCCATCATGGTGTCTTCCTCAATGAGGTCGGCCAGGTCTTCGAACTCGTTCTTGTTGTCCAGCACGGGGATAATGTTCTTCCAGCCGTCCTTGCGCATGGAGGCGATGTTCTTGATGTACTGCGGGCGTTTGAAGCCGTTGCAGATGATGTACAGGTTCTCCTTATCCACGGAACCGTCGCGTCCCAGGGCCCTTACCAGGTCCAGGTCGTAGGCCGATGAAGTTTCCAGATGGATGTCGTTGCGAAGGGCTTCGTGCACCACGAAGGCGAACTGGGAGCTTTTGGTGCAGTAGCTGTAGTGGTACTCGCCCTGGTAGTCGGCCTTGGCCATGGCTACCTTGAACAAACGCTTGGCACGCTGGATTTGCTGGGAAATCTTGGGAAGATAGGTGATTTTAAGCGGCGTACCGTACTTTTCGATAATCTCCATCAGGTCTATGTCGTTGAACATGAGATTTCCGTCCATAACCATGAATTCGTCCTGAGGGAAATCGAACGTCTGTTCGATAAGGTCGATGTACTTGTTCTTCATTGTAATCTACAGCATAAAAACGGGTTAAAAATTGTGCAAATATAAGGAAAATATTAATTTTGTAAGAATGATTCGAAAGAAATACATATTTCTTTTACTCTCGGTGCTCCTGGCGGCCGGATGCAGCACCACGCGTTCGCTCCGGGACGGGGAATACCTGCTCCGGAAGAATACCGTAAAGGTGAATGACAGTCACTTCAACGCATCCAGCCTGGGCTCTTACATCACGCAAAAGCCCAACAGCACCATCCTGGGATTCAATCCGCTGCTGGCCGTGTATAACTGGGGCGGAAAGGGGGAAACCAAGTTTCAGCAGTTCCTGCAGAACGTCGGCGTGCCCCCGGTGGTGTACGACGCCTCCCAGGTAGATGCCAGCATAGACAACATCCGGAATTACCTGCAGTATATCGGCTATTACGGGTCGGAGGTGGAAAGCCAGGTGAAGGTGCACGGCCGAAAGGTAGAGGTGGACTACTTCGTTACCCTGGGAAAGCGTTACACCATTTCCTCTATCGAATACGACATCCCCGACTACGGCAGTTTTGCGCAGGATTTTGCCCAGGACCAGCCCAACAGCACCATCGCTGCGGGACAGTATCTGTCGGCCGCCAACCTGGAAACGGAAGCCGAACGATCGGCCCAGTATTTCCGCACCCAGGGCTATTTCGGCTTTACCAAAAACTATTATGCCTTTGAGGCCGATACGCTCGCCGGCGACGGCAGCGCCCGCCTGAAGATGTCCATCCGCGACTATGCGCTGGGCGATGCGCCGGAAACCGCCAAAGAGCACAAGAAGTTTTATATCGGCGACGTAAGCATCCGTTACCCGGAACGGCTCAAAATACGCCACGGCGTGCTGGAAGGCCTCAATACCATTGCGCCCGGCCAGCTTTACGACGAGCGTAACATCAACACGGCCTATACCAGGCTTTCCGGCCTCAGCATGCTTTCCAGCGTGAATATTGCCATGAACCCCGTTTCGGACAACCGGGTAGATGCCGACATAACCCTCCAGAACGCCGGCCTGCAGGGCTTCAAGACCAACCTGGAAGCTTCCATCAACTCCACCGGGCTCATCGGCATTTCGCCCCAGCTTAACTACTACCACCGGAATCTGTTTCACGGGGGAGAGTACCTGAATCTGGGTTTGAAGGGCAATTTCCAGTTCAAGCCCAAAACAACCATCGGCTCCACGGAATTAACCTTTACTTCCAGTCTGCGTTTCCCGCGGTTCCTGGGCTTGCCCAGCCGGCTGTTCAAGGGCCCCAACATGCCCCACACGGAATTCACCGCCTCTTTCAGCTATCAGGACCGTCCGGAATATAAGCGCTCCATGATTGCCACGTCGCTGGTGTATTCGGGCCGGGTAGGAAAGAACTTCTATTATCAGCTCGCCCCTTTCCAGGCCAACATCGCCAGGCTGTTCGCCGTTGACGACGAATTCCTGATTAACCTGCTGAACAACAATCCGTTCCTGTTCTTTGCCTATTTGGACCATTTCGATATGGGCTTGGGCGGAACACTCTTTTACACCACCGACAATTCGGCCGTTCCCACCCGTTCTTACCATTATTACCGGCTGGCCTTCGACGTGTCCGGCAACTTCCTGAGCCTGTTCAACAGGTGGCTGCCAAGGGATGAATACGGCATGCACACCATTTGGGAAACGGAGTATTCGCAATATGTAAGGACCGAACTTACTATAGGCCGCACCATCCGCTTCGGCAAGCAGGACAAGCAGGCCTTTGCCTACCGCTTCCTGGCTGGAGTAGGATATGCCTATGGGAACTCCGCCAGCGTTCCGTTCGAAAAGCAATTCTATGCGGGCGGAGCCAGTTCCATGCGCGGCTGGCAGGCCCGCACCCTGGGTCCCGGCACTTCGCAGTATCTTTCCGATTTATTCGCCATTCCCAGCCAGATTGGCGAAATGAAGCTGGAGGCCAACTTAGAATACCGTTTTCCCCTGGTCTGGAAACTGGAAGGCGCCCTGTTTGCCGATGCTGGCAACGTTTGGGACCTTCCGGACGACGATCTGGAACTGGAAGATTCCAGCCTGAACTTGATAGCCGGCTCCGAATTCAGTTTCAGCACCCTTCCTGAATCTATTGCACTGAACTGGGGCTTAGGTGTCCGGGTAAACCTGGACTTCCTGCTGGTACGGGTAGATGCCGGTTTCCGCATTCACGACCCTATGAAAGCCGAAGGCAACCGCTGGATTGCCCCCAACCAATGGTTTAAAGGTAATTGGGCAATCCACTTTGGAGTGGGATATCCGTTCTAGTGAACGGATATCGATTTCGTTTTACCCCCTGTAAGTCCCCCAGGGGACATGCGTCCTCCACTTCGTTCCGGACGGTGCCTCCGTCCTACGATGCCTTCGGCATCTCCGTTCCTGCGGCACGCGCCTGAAGGCGCCACGCTTCGCTCAAGGTGCTAACGGGGAGTTTAGTGCTTAGGATAATACTTGGGCCAACAAGCCTCAAGATAGGCACGGAGGACGTTTTCGTGCTTGTTGGGGGCGGGGTCGTAGAAGACCGTGCCTTTGAGGGCGTCCGGCAGGAATTCCATATCTACAAAGTGGCCCGGATAGTCGTGGGCATACTTGTAGCCGTCGCTGTAATTGAGCTCTTTCATCAGCTGCGTGGGAGCATTCCGGATGGGGAGGGGAACCGGCTGGTTGCCGGAGCGCTTCACCTCGGCCAGGGCGCTCTCCAAGGCCATATAGGAAGCGTTGCTCTTGGGGCTTGATGCCAGATACACAGTTGTTTCCGCCAGGGGGATCCGCCCTTCCGGCATGCCTATCTTGGATACCACCTCAAAACAGGCGTTGGCCAGCAGGAGGGCATTGGGATTGGCCAGCCCCACGTCTTCCGATGCGCTCAGGCACAGCCGGCGGGCTATGAACAGCGGGTCCTCGCCGCCGTCTATCATCCGCGCCAGCCAGTAGATGGCGGCGTTGGGATCGGAGCCCCGGATGCTCTTGATAAAGGCGGAAATGATGTCGTAATGCATCTCTCCGTCTTTGTCGTAAATGGCCATGTTCTCCTGGATGGACTCCGTGACCACGGCGTTGTTTATTACGATGGGGGAGCGGCCGGCCTGGGCGTCCACCACTATCTCCAGCACGTTCAGGAGTTTGCGGGCGTCGCCCCCGCTGTAGCGCATCAGCGCCTCCGTTTCCTCCACATTGATCTCTTTTTCCCTGAGCAGCACATCCTCGGCCAGCGCACGGTCCAGGAGAACTTGTAAATCGGCCTTATCCAAGGATTTGAGCACAAAGACCTGGCAGCGGGAGAGCAGGGGAGTGATTACCTCGAAGGAAGGGTTTTCCGTGGTGGCGCCCACCAGCACGATGGTACCGTTCTCCACAGCCCCTAGGAGCGCATCCTGCTGCGCCTTGTTGAAGCGGTGGATTTCGTCGATAAAGAGGATGGGAGCGCCTTTCTGCTTGAAAAGGGAGCTGCCCCTGGCCTTTTCAAACACTTCCCGCACTTCCTTCACGCCCGCTGTAACGGCCGACAGCGTGTAGAAGTCCCTGTCCAGCGTCTGGGCGATGATATGGGCCAGGGTGGTCTTACCCACCCCCGGGGGGCCCCAGAGGATGAAGGAACTGAGATTCCCGCTTTCAATCATCTTCCGGAGGATACAGCCTTCGCCCACCAGGTGCCGCTGGCCCACATACTGGTCCAGTGAAGAAGGACGCATCCGCTCGGGAAGCGGAGGAAGCATGACGGAAGAAGCGCTCATCTAAATCTCCTTTGAAAAAACACGCCGGCGGCGTTTGAATTCCTTTTCGTACAGGTTCCAGACATTCTGGATGCTGCTGTTGGTCTCCATTTCGGCATTGGATTCGCCGTATTTGAATCCGCCTTCTATCAGGTTGGGAATAATCTCATTGAACAGGATGGCGTGCACGCCCCGGTTCCGGTACTCCGGATCCACGGCGATGAGCAGCAGCTCCAGCGCCTCCTCGTGCCGGAGGTACATGGACTTCACCAAGTGCCACCAGCCGAAGGGGAAAAGGTACCCCCGGCCTTTCTGGACAGCGCGGGCGATGGACGGCATGGTAACGGCCAGGGCCACCATCCTGCCGGCGGCATCCTCCACCAGCGTCACATACTTGAAATCCAGCAGGCCCAGGAAACTGTCTATATAGTGGTCCATCACTTCCTGGGGGAGTACGGTAAAGTCGAAGAGCTCGCAGTACGTCCGGTTCACCAGGTCGAACATCTTCTGGCCATATTTTTCCGAGTGGATCTGTTTCTTGGTAATCTTGCGGATATGCAGGTTGTAGCGCTCCTGCAGCAGGGCCGATGCCTTGGACACCTTGTCCGGCACCTTATCGGGCACAAAGATCCGATACTCCAGCCAGTCGTTCACTTTCCCGAACCCCAGGGCCTCGAAATGCTCCCCGTAATAAGGATAATTGAATCTGAGGGCATAGGAAGATATGTCATCGAAACCCTCTACCACACAGCCCTCATTGTCAAAGTCCGTAAAACCAAGGGGACCGGAAATGGTGGTCATCCCATGCTTTTTGCCGAAGGCGATCACCGCCTCTATCAGTGCCCGGGAGACTTCCTTGTCATCTATGAAATCTATCCAGCCAAAACGAACTTCTGCGTGCTTCCAGTCCCGGTTGGCTATCTCGTTGATAATAGCTGCCACGCGCCCCACCACCTGGCCGTCCTTATAGGCCAGAAACCGCTCAAATTGACAGTATTTGATCATAGGGTTCTTGTCCGGAGTCAGGGTATCCATTTCGTCCATGTATAAACCGGGGACATAATAGGGACAGCCCTTGTAAAGACGCAAAGGGAACTTTACGAAAGAACGGAGTTCCGCCCGGGTTTGAACCGTTTTGATGGTTACAGGCATACAGCAGGTTTATGGTTATTATACAAACACAAAAATACAAAATATTCCGTTTATTACAAAAACGGCCCCCGGGAAATCCCGGAGGCCGTAAAACAATAGGGAAGTGCTTTAATTATTCACCACCCTGGTCAGTTTCATTTCCAGGGAGCAGTCATAGCCCTCAACCTTGGTATTCATAGAAAGCGACATGGTATTGTCGGCAGGGTAATCGTACTCACCGTCCACGCTTCCATGGAAGAAAGGATTGCCTTCGGGCAGGGTGAACCTGACAGTCTTGGCCGAAGTATTCAAGGAATAGCTACCTTTAACAGGTTTGGTATTAGAACCGGTGAAGGAGATGGCAAAAGTGTTGTCACCGGTAAAGGTGATTTCCTTTACCTTATATCCCTTCAATTCGCCCAGGCGGCTGTTCAGTCCGCTGACACCGTTACCGGCGGCCCATTTGCCGATTTCTTCCAGATCGCAACCGTTGGTAAAAGGAGCACTGATATTCACGCCCTTGCCCACAATATTGATGAGAACGGATTTCACATTCCAGTTACGAACAGCATTCTTCTGGTCCGTATTTGCGGGAGGGGGAGTTTCCGTGACATTACCCTTACCATTATACTCCGGGTTTTCTTCGCCGGTAGGTTTCACGGACACATCTGCATTGGAACCGGTGCCGGAAACACTCACGGAGCCGAAGCCCTCACATTTGTAATTGCCACCGCTTTCTGTATAAGAACCGATAAGGGTTACTATATCACCCACACTGACCTTGGTATCCACAACCGTCATGGTGATAAGATAGCGGTTTGCCTCGGAAAATTCGATGGACTGAATGGAGTATTCCACATGAGTACCGTCCGGTTCCGTATCGAAATATTTAGGCTTGTCCGCTTCGGATTTGAAGTCGATCTTAATGGCAGAGTCTGCAGACGGCGGATCCGGCATGACTACCTGTTTATTGTCTCCACCGTTATCCGGTTTATTGCAGGAGAACAAGAAGGGAACTGCTGCAATGCAGAGGACTGCAAGAAGAAGCAAATTCTTTTTCATAGTAAAATTATTAAAAATTAATTAGTTACACTAGAAAAGCTTGAAGTAGAAGCCAAAACGGATATACGGGCATACCGGAATGGCGCCAAGCAGACTCAGCAAATCGGCAGCCTGCGCATTGAGCGACTTAACAGCATCGCCGTTAATGAGAACGTCTTCAACAGGCTTGGATTCATCGAAAATATGCTTCGAATAGTTGTAGCCGTGGACACTGGGGCTGCCCCAGACCATGAGACCCATATCGAACACAAAGTTGAAGGTTTTTTCCTTATTGACGGCGCGGCCGAAACCGATGCCCAGGTAAGGATTTACAACCCAAGTCTTTACATCCATCATTAACTGGCCATCCTGATCCGTGGAAACGGTGAAACCGCCTTCCGGACCAATGCCCACGCCCCAATTCTGCTTGTCTAGAACCTTGGAAAGATCGGCCTTGGCAGAGAAAAGCTTTCCGTTGTTAATGAACAAGCCGGCCGAAATGTGGAAGCCGCCCTTGGTAGGATAGAAGTCTGCCATAAGGTGACCGTTGCCGGATTTCCAGGAGCTGAGGGAAAGCGGAACATTGTTGAGATTAACGGATTTGTCACCGGACTTGAAAGTGCCCAGATCCAGATTGAAGGAAGGCGCAATCGGGTCGATGGCATAACCGGCACGGAGTTGGAATTTGGAGCCCATGGGCATGGCAAGGTCCAAACCAATACCATCTACGCCCAGCGTGGCACCCAGGGCCATATGGTTAAACATATCCTGCGCCTGAGCACGGGGAGCAGCCAGAGCCAGCGCTGCAATTACAAGAACAAGAAATTTTTTCATATAGCGTTAGAATTAAGATTTGCGTTCTAAACTATGCAAATATAGTCATTTCTTTTATAAAAGCAAGGTTAAATGCGTTGTTTTCCACATTTTACCAATTTGTTATACAATTGATATTATGTTAACTTGTGGGTGTAAAATCCTTCCCTTTTCAAGGAATATATCAAAATTTGCAAAAATATGCGTATATTTGAAACTGATAAACTGTAAAACAGTATGAATCCGGAAATAGCCGCCACCATAGACAGCATTGAAGTGAATCTGAATGCCGGTGGCATGAACACCATCAATATAATTCTGGCATTTGTGATGTACGGCGTTGCGCTGGGAATCAAGCCGGGAATTTTCATCGATGTTTTCAAGAAGCCCAAATCCGTTATTCTGGGCGCAATATGCCAGCTTATCCTGCTGCCGGCGTTCACCTGCCTGCTGGCCATCCTGCTCACGGGCTGGATTTCGCCCATGATGGGCCTGGGTATGATTCTGGTGGCCGCCTGCCCGGGCGGAAACATCTCCAATTTCATGTCTTCGCTGGGAAAGGCCAACATAGAGCTATCTGTCTCACTTACAGCCATTTCCACCGCGCTTGCCGTGCTGATGACCCCGCTCAATTTCTGGCTTTGGGGTAACATTTATGTTCACACTGCAGGCGTGGCCAGCGAGGTGCCCACCCTGGTTATTCCACTTTGGGAGGTTTTCAAGACCATCTTTATCCTCCTGGGTATTCCGCTGGTACTGGGCATCCTTACCAGCCGATTCCTCCCCAAGGTGGCCAATGCCCTCAAAAAGCCCCTCCAGTGGCTCTCTATCGTCATTTTTGTAGCCATGGTAATACTGGCTTTCAGCGGAAATATCCATGCATTCCTCCAGTGCATCAAGTATATCTTTGTGGTGGTGCTCATCCACAACCTGCTGGCCCTGTGCCTGGGCTTTACCACGGCCACCATCGCCAAGCTGCCGTTCCGCGACCGCCGCACGCTCACTATAGAAACCGGCATCCAGAACTCCGGCCTGGGACTGGCCCTCATGCTGGGAACCAGCATTTTCGCGGGCTTCCCGCCGCATGGAGGCATGCTGGTTATTACGGCCTGGTGGGGCATCTGGCACATTATTTCCGGCCTCACCGTAGCCACCATTTTCAACCGTACCCGTCGCGATGCAACCGCCTAAGGCCTGGGAAAGCCACTGGAGCTACCGGATTATGCGGCCCTACGTCAACTGGCTGGTCCGCACTTCCCTGCTCAGTCTCAAAAGCCGCGGTTCGCTGCCGGCGGACGGGGCCATCATCCTGTGTCCCAACCACACCAACACCCTCATGGATCCGCTGGTCCTGCTGCCCCTTATCCATAAAAGGATTGTTTTCGGAGCCCGGCAGGATGTTTTCAAACAGCCGGTGTTAAACTGGCTCATCCGCATGGCCGGCGTACTGCCCATCAGCCGTGTGCGGGACGGAATCCGGGAAGTTTCCAACAACCTGGAAACCTTCCAGGATATGCAGGAATGCCTGGAGCGGGGCCTTCCCATCTGCCTTTTCGGTGAAGGAACGCACCGGCAGATGCATTCGCTGCAACCCATCCGGAAAGGGCTGGCCCGCCTGGCGCTGGAAAGTGCCGCAACAAGGAAAACCTGGCTGGTCCCCATCGGCATAGAATACGGCGACTGGACGCATTTCACCACCACCTGCCAGGTATCGTTCGGCCCGGCCATCGACGTTAACGCAACGGTGGAAGCGAATCCGGAAATGCTGCCGGCCGATAGGAGCAAACTTCTGCAGGACAAGATCTTCGAAGGCATCAAGGGCCAGATTCTGTACCTACCCGACGATGAAACCTACCCCGCCGCCTGGCAAAAGATCAAGGACGAACGGAAGCATACGCCCTACGGCATCAAACTGGCCTGCGCCCTGCTCACCTTCCCCCTGTTCCTGCTGGCAGTTCTGCTGTCCCTCCCCCTGCCCCAGCTGGCCGATTATGTATGTAAGAAATTGAAAGACAAAGCATTTGGCAATTCCGTCCGCTTCCTGGTGCGAATGGTGGGTACGCCCGTTCTCACCATCTTCTGGGGTATAGTCTTCTTCTGCACCTTCCCCTGGTGGCTGGCCCTGCCGCTTACGCTGGCGGTGCTGATTGCCTTCCCGGCCTTCTATGCCTGGCTGGCCCTGCTGGACGGAAAAGACTGCGATTAAAAGTATATAGAATCGATGTCAAGAAAGAGAATAGACCTGCTGCTGGAAAACGTTACCATAGAAGCGGTAGCCGCCGAAGGAAAAGCCCTCGCCCACGTGGACGGGATGGTGGTTTTCGTGGATTTTGCCGTTCCGGGCGATGTAGTGGACATCCAGGTATATAAAAAGAAAAAGAATTACATGGAGGGCTTTATCAAGCGCATTGTAAAGCCTTCCCAGAACCGTCTGGAGCCCTTCTGCGAGCATTTTGGGGTGTGCGGCGGCTGTCGCTGGCAGCCCCTCCCCTATTCCATGCAGCTGGAGGCCAAGCGGCAGCAGGTAGAAGACCAGCTGGTGCGCATCGGCCATCTGGAAGTACCGGAAATCCGCCCTACCCTGCCCTCGGAAAAGACGCAGTTTTACCGGAACAAACTGGAATTCAGCGCCTCCAGCAAGCGTTGGCTGCTAAGCGGAGAGAATCCGGAAACCGTAACTGACTGGGAAGGCCTGGGCTTCCATGTAGGCAAGTTCTTCGACAAAGTGCTGGACATCAAGAACTGCTGGCTGCAGCCGGAACCTTCCAACTCCATTCGCCTTTTTATCAAGCGCTTCTGCCTGGAAAACGGCCTGGAATTCTACAACATCCGGGAAAACCGGGGCTTCTTCCGCAACATGTTCATCCGCACCACGGAGAAGGGCGACGTTATGCTCATCCTGTGCTTTGCCCGGGCCGATAAAGCCCCGCGCGAGGCCCTGCTGAATGCCGTAAGCACCGCCTTCCCGCAGATTACCAGCCTCTATTACGTTGTAAACGAGAAACTTAACGATTCCATCGGCGATCAGTCCCCCATCCTTTACAAGGGCGAAGAAGCCATCTACGAGGAAATGGAGGGCCTGCGCTTCAAGATCGGCCCCAAGAGTTTTTACCAGACCAATTCCCGCCAGGCTTACCGGCTGTACAGCGTTGCCAGGGAGTTTGCCGCTCTCACGGGAAACGAGGTGGTGTACGACCTTTATACCGGCACCGGCACCATTGCCCAGTTCGTGAGCCGCAAGGCCGCCAAAGTATTTGGTATTGAGTATGTTCCGGAGGCCATTGAAGATGCCAGGGCCAATGCAAAAGCCAATGGCATTGCCAATTGCGAGTTCTTTGCCGGAGACATGAAGGACGTGCTGGACGATGCCTTTGTGACCGAACACGGCCGGCCCGACGTCATTATCCTGGACCCGCCCCGCGCCGGCATTCATCCGGACGTGGCCAAAGTAATCCTGAACGCCGAACCGGATCGGATGGTTTACGTGAGCTGCAACCCGGCCTCCCAGGCCCGCGACCTGGCCATCCTGTGCCAGAAATACGTGATTACGGCCGTGCAGCCCGTAGACATGTTCCCACACACCATGCATGTGGAGAATGTAGTTGCTTTAAGGAAAAAGTAATTACAGGACGTTGATTTCCATTTCCAGCACCTCTGTGCTTCCGCCGGCATACGTAAGGCGGGCTTCCACCGTGTGCTCCCCTGCCCGCAGGGTAACGGCCGGCTCACTCACGGCCACGCCATCGTAGTACCACTCAACGGAAACCGGTTTGCGGGAAGGAGCCTCCTTCAGGCGCAGCCGGAAGCTGTTCCCGGCCCTGTACTCCCCGCTGCCCGGATCTATGGAATTCCAGCCGATATCGGCAAGCGCCGTGGGGATCTGTATCTCGCTCACCGTAACGGAGAGGGCCAGATCGTACTTTTTCATGGGCTGCCATTCCACCGGCACATCGCTGTAAACGGCATAATAGCTGTCCGTAGGGTCTTCCCGCGACGAGAAACGGCAGGAAAGCGGATGGTCGTAGTCCCCTCCCAGCACGCCATAGCCGATATACAATTCCTCCCCGGCGGGAACCCTGAGGTCGTATTCGCTGATATCCACGGTATTCCAGGCCGAAAATACGGGTTGCTTCACCAGATGGTTCAGGATGCGCTGTCCGCCGGATTCCACCAGCACGTAAACGGCCGAGGCGTTGTTGTATCCCACCGGATAGAAAGTTACGGTAGAAAGCCGCCGACCTTCGTAAGGAGCCAGTTCGTCGGCCGAATAACGCACCGCCCCCATAAGGCTGTTTCCGGTAGCCGAATAGGCCGCCAGCTGGGCCGACGGATTGGATTTGTCCAGGGTACTGACCTCCGGTTCTCCGTCTTTCCGGAGCATGATATACACGTTGTTGCCCGTTTCCTTGAGCGTAAGGGTGAGCGTTTTGCCCACATAGCCCTCCTTCTTCACCGACACATCCACCTCGGCTTCCGCTTCAAAATCGGCCAGCCCCACAAAGAAGGCTCCGTCGGCATCCGTCACGGCCTCCGGGCCGGAGGGTTCCACCCGTACCGTTACACCAGGCAAGGGTTCTCCGGCGGTATCCACCACCAGTCCGTTGATACTCTTTCCCGCGTCGAAACGCACTGTTAGCAAAGCGTTTCCGCCGGTATAGCGAATGCCGGTAAGCTGCTGCGAAGTGGGAACGCCTTCCCAGTCTATAGGCTGGAAGGCCGTAACGTTTCCGCTTCCGGGGAAAGGTATGCCGTTAACACCGTCAAGGTAGTTCAGCATCGCCGGGCTCACGGAAGGCACCACATAAAAACAAGGATGGCTGCCCATAGCATTCACCACGTTAGTCATACGCCAGTCCCGCCAGAGCTCCAGGGCCGAAAACTCTTTATATACAACCCGTTCCGACTGGTCCACATGGTAAATGACCAGTCCGGGCGGCAGCGGCATATCCCATCCAGAACCGTCACGGCATTCCAGTAGGAAATACTCCCCTTCCGTGCTTGCAGGAATCTTGTACGCCTTCCGGTTCAGGATTCCCGGGAGGGTGACTTCTCCATCCGGCAGCTCCTGAATGGCACCTTCCGGGGCCCAACCCAGCATAATCAGTTCTTCCGGATTCATGTATGGAGGCGTATTGCCGCTGTTGTTATACATGCCGAAGCACATGGCAGAGTAAAAGGACAGGCCTGAAGTATAACCGTTTTCATCACCGTCGGTATCGTAAAAGTCCGGCAGCCCCAGATGGTGACAGAACTCGTGGACGGTGCCGCCGATGCCTCCCATTACCGCACCGCTGTTGCCCATGAGTTCCGACGTGCAGATGTACGAGCCCAGTTTTACGCCATCCAGCGTGGTGTTCCGGGCTTTATTGTCCGAAGACAGCTGCACGTTCCACTGGTGCGACCAGATGGCATCGGACGAACCGCCTTCGGCCTGGTCATAGCCGGCATAATAGAACAGGACCATATCCACCAGCCCGTCTCCGTCCTCGTCGTACTGGGAGAAGTCGATGGTGTCGTCCAGCAGGCTGGCCGCCTCTACCAGCGCAAGCTCCGGTCCCGGGTACTGGTCACGCCCCGTTTCTGCATCGTCCCTCCCGTATGAGGCCATATTCTTGGACAGTTTCACCGGCCCGTAAATGTCGAACTGCGGGTTGTACTGCCCGTGCGAATTGTCGTTGAAGTAGTCCCACACGGAACCGGTGGCCAGTCCCAGATCGTATCCCTTCATGCAGAGCATATTGGTGAAGGCGGTCTTGGGGGCGGGAACGCTGAAGGATACTTCGGCGAACTCTATCAGAAGTACCAGCACACGGTGCGTGCCAAAGGTATGATTCTCCGGCACGGAAGCTGCCATTTCCGCCCTGCGGCGCTGCATGGCCCGGCTACGGGCAGCCGCATTACGCCGCACTTGGGGAAGACTGCGGGTAGAGAGCCTGTAGCAGCCCTGGGCATCCAGGTCCAACAGACGGCCTTCCCGGTCTGTGACCCAATGCCCCCATTCATCTCCGTGCAGAAAGATCTCCAGGGTGGAACCGTCTGGTTGAACGTATTTTACGCCGCCTGGCCGTGCCGGCAGGGCCCACAGCCCCAACGTCACAAACAAAGCCGATATTACCAGAACCAGCCGACGCATCTATTTCTTGATTACAAAATATACGGTATCATCTACCTTCAGCCACACATACGGTTCCCGGATGCGCAGCACCCTGGCCGTATAGCCGGTCATTACCAGCGTACGGTCTTTTTCCACCACTTTATAGCCAACGGAAACATCGGCCCCGGCTTCCAAAGCCGAAGGAACCGTAATGCTCACTGCCTTAACTTCTGCGGGGTACAGCAGGGAAAACTGATAACTGTCTCCGTCCGTGAGCCGGCTGATCTGGGCCTGGCCTCTCTCATACACTATGCTGCCGCCTTCCACTCCGTAGGCGCCGGGCACCAGAACCTGCAGCTGCGGGTCCTCCGGTTCCTGCAGCACCGTCACTTCCCGGGTGCGGTTGCCGGAAGTAAAGACCAGCACTACCGACCGGGCCCCCTCTCCTATATACTCTTGCGCAGTAAGCGTGAGCATCCAGGAGGTGGAATTTACCTTCTGTTCTACAATGGAAAGCCAGGGAACCTGCGTTTTGGGCTTATAGGTCCATTCGGCGTCGCTCACCACAAAAAGCTGGAAATCTCCCCCTTCCGGGGCAAGGGGAAAAGTAGAGTTCTCCTTTTTCTGATTCACCAGAAAACCGCTTTCCTCCTCCTTGGGTTCCTGACAGGAAAAGAGCGCCCATGCAGCGGCCACCAAGGCCAAAACCACGGGTATCCGGATATGCAGAAAGCCTTTCATCTATGCCCAAACTGGTAAAAAAAGCAAGTTGCTATCTACAAATATAGGCATTTCCGCGCAGAATTGCTATTTTTGCAAAGCAAAAGATTGAATTGTATGTGGATTCCGTGCATATTGTTGCTGATAGGGTTGACGCTTGTGGTCTTTGGGGCCGACGGGCTGGTAGACGGAGCCTCGGGCATCGCCCATCGCTTCGGGCTCAGCGAGTTCGTCATCGGCCTCACCATCGTGGGAATGGGAACATCGGCTCCGGAAATGGTGGTAAGCTTCATTGGCGCCGCCCAGGGAAATGCCGATATTGCCGTGGGTAATGTGATTGGGTCCAACATCTTCAACACCCTGCTCATCCTGGGCCTTACGGCACTGCTGCTGCCCATGGGCATTACCCCCGGCAACAAGAAGCGGGACATCCCCATGAACATAGGCATTACCGTGTTGCTGGCAGTGCTGGGGCTTAAATCCACGCTCTTCGGCCTGGGCCAGGACGGGCTCGGCCGCCTGGAAGGAGGCATCCTGCTGCTGTGCTTTGCCCTTTATATGTGGAGCTGTTTCCGGCAAAAGGAGCAGGCCCCGGCCGATGAAGGAACGGTGAAGGAAAGGCCGGTGTGGCAGGCCCTGCTGCTGGTTTTGGGCAGCATAGTCGCGCTCATTCTTGGCGGCAGGCTGTTTGTTAACTCCGCTGTGCAGATTGCCCAGGCGCTGGGCTGGAGCGACAAGTTTATAGCCATCACCATCCTGGCCGGAGGCACCTCCATGCCGGAACTGGCCACCTGCGTAGCCGCCGCCGTCAAAAAGAAAGGCCAGCTGGCGCTGGGCAATATCATCGGCTCCAACGTATTCAACATCCTGCTCATCCTGGGCGGATCGGCCCTCATCCATCCACTGAACTTCACCGATATCAGCTATATCGACCTGGGGGTTCTGCTTGTAAGCGCCGTGGCCCTTTTTACCAGCTGCTATGTTGGGAGAAAAGACAAGCTGGACAGGCTGGACGGTGTTTTTTTCCTCCTTATCTGGGCCGCCTACATGGCCTGGCTCATCCTTCATCTTTAACCTAGTATCGCCATGCTATTTTACCTTCTTCAATCCGGCACCGTACCTCCGGAAATCATAGAGAAAGCCAGCAAAATCTCCGTGGATACCCTGGCCATCAAAACTGTCCGGCTCCTCGAGTCGGCCCAGGAAGGCAATTCCCAAGAAGTAGTTTCCAGCCTCACCCATAGCGCTATCTCCTTCGGCCTCAAGGTACTGGCCGCGCTGGTTATCTATGCGCTGGGCGCCTGGCTCATCAGCATTATCCGGAAGCTCCTCAAAAAGCATTTCGAGCGCCGCAAGACCGAAGCCACGCTGGCTTCCTTCCTGTACAGTTTCATAACCATCTGCATGTGGGTAATACTGGTGGTTCTTACCGTGAGCACCCTGGGAGTGAACACCTCTTCCCTGGCGGCCCTGCTGGCAGCCGGCGGCATGGCCATCGGCATGGCCCTCAGCGGCACGGTCCAGAACTTTGCCGGCGGTCTTATGCTGCTCATTTTCAAGCCCTTCAAGGTGGGAGATTTCATTGAGGCGCAAGGTTATTCCGGCACGGTTATGGAGCTGACTATCGTTAGCACCAAGCTCAAAAGCATAGACAACCGGCTGATAATCCTGCCCAACGGCGCCCTGTCCAACGGCAACATCACCAACATTACGGCCCATCCCCTGCGCCGGGTAGACCTCAAACTGGGGCTTTCCTACGGAACCGACGCCGCCAAAGCAAAAGAAGCTTTACTTGAAATAGTAACTTCCAACCCCTTGTTCCTGAATGCCGAAAACAAGGGAGCACAGGATCCGTTTGTAGCCGTCCAACTGCTGGACAGCAGCAGCGTAAACTTCATAGTCCGCGCCTGGGTCAAAGCCACCGATTACTGGGAAGCCTACTTCTGGCTGAACGAAACCGTTTACACCCAATTGCCGGAGAAATACGGAATCAACTTCCCGTACCCCCAGTTGGACGTACATATAAAGGACCGCTGACGCGATCCTTTTTTATTATTTGGGGTTAAAACTATTCGGCCTGAAGGTTTTCCTTGGAGACTACGGGATTGCTGTAGATGTGCAGCAAGATATCCCGGAGGGCGGCACGGTCCAGCTGGGGCTCTACGCTGCCCAGCTGCACTTCCAGATAGGCCTTGAAGGCTTCCAGTTCTTCCGGAGTGTATTCCGCCGCATATTTGCCATTGCCGTTTACAATATCGTAGGCCATGTAGTTGGTCTTCCAAAGCTGGTAGCCGCTGATTACCCGGCGGTCCACCGCATGGCGGATTAACTGGTAACGGTCGTTCTTGTCGCAGTAGGAAGCCTCCCGGATTTCCTCTTCCGTAAGCGGATCGCCGATATTGATGTGCACGTTGCCCTTGGGCTGGCGGATGCCCTGCATAATGCTCTGGAGGTCTTCAAACTCCCCTTTCACGTACTTCTGCGACTGGGAAATGAGCAGTTCCCGGGCTTTGAGAATATCGCAGGGCTCGTATTCATAAGAGATGCTTAACGGAACCAGATTGAGCTCCATGAAATTCTGCACGAAATCCTTGGTGCCGCTCATGTCGAACATTTTCAGGAGCCCCTGCTCCGTAATGTCGATACCGTCTTTGGTACGGCCCTGGCGCTGGGCAATCCACACCGAACTTTGACCGGAAGTGATGGTTTCGCGGATGTACTTGGACAGCAGTTGGGAAGACAAATAGAGTTCCCGGGCCGATATGCCCCGGATAACCTTGATCATGCGGTTGGAACGGATAAGCAGTTCCACCGTCTTATGCTTAAGCAGATTATCCCCCACCGCTATTTGCGTATAAGGCAGCTGGTTCCGGTGCAGAACAATTTGCATGAACGCCGGATCCAGAATGATGTCCCGATGATTGGAGACAAACAGATACTTTTTGCTGGTATCCAGGACCTTGGAGACGCCGTCGTAAGAGAAATTACGAACAGTATTGGCAATAACCCATTCGATAGCCTGCGACATAACCACATCCTGAAACTGGTCCACGGAATGGATGTTTCTGAGGATATCCCGCAGCAGCGTTTCCGGCTTGTCCGGGAAAAGGAACTTGGAAATCCAGGGAACATTGGGGTGATTGGCCACCCGGGCTAATGCTGCGGATGCTTCCTCGTCGTTGAACGGCGCAATGTCATTGAATTCGTTCTGGTCCATAAAAAAGTCTCATTAGAGACTACAAAGATACAAAATAAAAAGCATTTCCCCAACGGTTCAGGCCTCCGGACGCTCCAGCAAAGAGCTGTCACCATAACTCAGGAAACGGAAGCCGTTGGCGAGCGCGAAATCGTAAATAGTACGCCAATCCCCGTTCACAAAGGCCGATACCAGCAGGATAAGCGTGCTTTCGGGTTGATGGAAATTGGTGACCAGCCTGCTCACCAGCCGGAAGCGGAATCCCGGAACAATGATAATCCGGGTGCCGACGGTAAGTTTTTCCTCTCCACTGCGATCCATCCAGTCCAGAATGGCCCCCAGGGCCTCTTCCGTGCTATATGGATACTCGCGGGTATAGGGAGCCCACTGCTCTACATCGGCCGGTTTTCCCGTTTCCAGGCAGATGACACCCACATAGTAAAGCGATTCCAGGGTGCGCACCGATGTGGTTCCCACCGCCACTACGGGCCGATCCCCCGCCTTCAGCTGCTCCAGAAGCTTCCGGGATACCACAAAGGGCTCCCGGTGCATGGGATGCTCGCTAACCAGGGAACTCTTCACGGGCAGGAAGGTACCGGCGCCCACATGCAGGCATACGGTTTCCTCCAGGATGCCCTTTTCCCGGATCCGGTCCAACACAGCCTGCGTAAAATGCAAACCGGCCGTAGGAGCCGCTACAGAGCCCCGGAATTTTGCATACAGGGTTTGATACCTTTCGGCATCGATCTGCTCTGATTCGCGGTTTAAATAGGGCGGAATGGGGATGGTACCGCACAATTCCAGAACCCGCGAGAAAGGAGAGCCGCCTTTCCAGAAAAAGCGAACGTTGCCCGTCTGACCGTCCCGCTTAATAAGCTGGGCACGCAGGTCCATGGCCGACACATCGGCATCTTCCTGAGGATTATACAGGCGCAGTACGTCTTCTTTCCACTTCTTGGCATTGCCGATGACGCATTTCCAGGTGGTTTCCGCCGTGGCGGCGAAAGCCGTATTATACTCCGGCGGATCCAGGGGTTCCAAGCAGAAAATCTCTATATGCGCACCGGTTTCCCGCACAAAATGCAGGCGGGCGGGTACAACCTTGGTGTCGTTGAACACCATAAGGGCATTATCCGGCAGCAAAGCGGGCAAATCCCTGAAAACATACTCCCTGACCACTCCATTCTTATAATGAAGCAGCTTGGAGGCATCCCGTTCGGGGAGGGGGTATTTCGCTATTCTGGCGTCCTCCAGGCCATAATTATAGTCTTCTATATGAATTTCCGGAATCATGAGAATTCAATATTTGCCGCAAAGTTACACAATCTATCGGAGATTCCGCAATGTGAGCAAAAAAGCTCTTTTTCCACTCGATGGAATTTACAGAATTGAAATTACGTTCACAGAAATTTCGAATTATTTTGTAAACAAATCTGCGAAAGTTTAAATATTTGAATTCATGTTTGCTAAAATTTTACTATAAATTTTCTCTAAAAATTGTTGATATAGTAATTAGCGGAAAATCAGATATTTATATGTGTTATCAAAAATATTACTTTAATAGATTTGCGTATCCGTGACAGAAATGTTGAAAACGATGTGAATTTACCTCGGATTTTAGTATATATATTACTAATATTCAGTTATAAATAACTAACTAATTAATGTTATACAATAAGTAAAAATCATCCCCTTTCTCACCTGCTCCGTATACAAATGGACAAACTATTGATTTGTTTTTCCGGATTAGATTTTTTACTTTTGTGACGCAAAAGTTTAAAAATATGAATCGGCGTTTATTACAGTTTTTGCAGGCCGAAAATATCACGCAATCGCAATTTGCCGATATTTTGAACGTGGCGCGCGGCAGCGTTTCCCATATTCTCTCCGGCCGTAACAAGCCGGGGTACGATTTTATAGAGAGTCTGCTGCTCCACTACCCCCAGTTAAACCTGGACTGGCTGCTTACCGGTAAGGGAAAAATGTACAAAGACGGCTCTGAAGAGCCTGTTATCCCCTTGGAAGACACCCTGTTTGATGTTTCCCAGGATGTGGAAACCGTCCCCGGCACCCGCGAAATCAGCCATATCCTCATCTTTTACAAGGACAATACATTCCAAGAGTTTCACCCAGCCCAATAAATTCTTATCTTTGCATATAGAATTTAGGTAGGATGTTTTTGTTCAAGCCACATTTCAAAGGCCTGGAAAAGGAAGTTTCCGGCCTGCGGTTCAACAATCCGGTAGGTCTCGCAAGAAAGGGTTATTCTTCCAGAATTCGCCCTCTCACTGGCCTGGGACTGGGTTTTCTTTCCGTCACGCCAGATTCCGACAACATTCTTGCCTGGATCCAGCAACTGGCCCAACAGCGCAAAAACCAGGATTCCCTGCTGGCCGTTAACCTCCAGAAAGACCTGGAACGCTCCTTCTCGCTGGTATATGATTTTGCCGATTTCATCATTATAGACACCAACAGCAACGGAGGCATCAATTCGCTGGATTTGCCGGATATTCCCGTATTGCTGGACGAACTGCTTAACCTCAGGCTTTGCTACGAACAATTTACGCCCATTCTCCTGCGGCTTCCAGTCGGCCTTACTCCGGAAGAAATGCAGGGCATCCTGTCCTATTGCATGCTTTCCGGCATCAACGGCATTGTGGCCCAGCGCATTGTAAACGTCCGTAAAGTGCTGGAAATCACCAAGGGAAGGATTCCCGTGATGGGAAGTTCCTATACGCCCGAAGAAGCCGCTCTTATGCTGCAGGAAGGCGCTTCCCTGGTAGAGCTGGAGGTACGGCCTCCCGTAGCGCTCAAACTGCTCAAAAACCTGGAAAAAAAAGCCAAAAAACATGATTAACGCCTGTATCTGCACCATCGGCGACGAAATCCTCATCGGCCAGGTGATAGACACCAATTCATCGTATCTGGCCGTGGCACTAGAAGAAGCCGGCGTACGCGTTACCCGGATGATCTCCATTGGCGACAAGAAGGAAGACATTGAAGAAACCCTTCGTAAAGAACTGTCCCGCAGCACTATAGTTATAACCACCGGCGGCCTGGGGCCCACCAAGGACGATATTACCAAAGGCGTCCTGAAGGAGCTTTCCGGCAGCCGGGGATACGTAGAACATGCCGGACAGCTGGAAATGATTCACAAGATCCTTTCCGGCAGAGGCCTGGATATCCTGCCCATCAACTTGGCGCAGGCCATGGTGCCAGACAAAGCGGAAGTAATTGTGAACCAACTTGGTACGGCCCCCATTATGGTATTCCGGAATATCGGCGGCGGTACGCTGTATGCCCTTCCGGGCGTTCCGCACGAAGCGGTAGGCGCCATTCCCGCCATTATGGAAGACATCCGCTCCCACCAGCAGCTCACCCATATCTGCCACCGGAACATCATGGTGTACGGCATAGCCGAAAGCGCTTTGTCGGAACTCATAGCCCCCTGGGAAGATGCACTGCCGGAAGATATGCACCTTGCCTATTTACCTAATCCGCTAACAGGCATAAGGTTACGCCTTTCTATCTATAGCGGAGATGAAGCTGAGCAGAAAGCCCGGATCCAGGAGCAGCTCACCGCCCTCAAGGCCATCCTGGGCAACAGGGTTTACGCCGACGGAGATTCCACCCTGGAGGAAACCCTGGGCGAAATCTTTAAGGCCAACGGTCTCACGGTTTCCTGCGCCGAATCCTGCACCGGCGGAGAGATTGCCCACCTGTTCACTTCCGTGGCCGGATCGTCCAGCTATTTCCTGGGATCGGTTACCTCTTACGCCATATCCGTAAAAGAAAAGGTACTGGGTGTACCGGTCGATACCATCCGGGAACACGGCGTGGTGAGCAGCGAGGTTGTGGCCGCTATGGCCGAGGGTGTCCGGCGCCTTACCGGCAGCGATTATGCCGTGGCCACTACCGGACTGGCGGGCCCTTCCGGCGACGAAAACAATCCGGTGGGAACCGTATGGATTGGAGCCGCCGGACCCCACGGAACACAGACCGTCCGCTGCCAGTTCCGGCACGACCGCAAGCGCAATATTGAACGCTTTGCTGCGTCGGCGCTGGACTTTTTACGCCGTTTTGTTTTAGCAGACCTAAATAGCTGAAAATAAATAAAAATAACAAAGTTGTTAAAAGTACTAACAACTTTGTTACATTTTAGGCTGTTTACAACTTAACGCATTGATTCGGCGGCTTTTATCACCCGCGCGAATACATCCATCAAGTTTTTACCGTTTACCTTCTCTATCTCCTCCGGAGTGTACCCCCGGCGGGCCATTTCGGCAGCCACAACGCCTATCCGGGACACGTCGTCCATCCCCTCCGGAGCTACCAGGATTCCATCGAAATCGGAGCCGATTCCCACATGGTCTATCCCGGCCAGACGGACCGCATGGTCCACATGATCCACGATCTCTTTCACCCCCGGACGGGGTATCTTGCGAAGGCGGTCCTGCATCCGGTGCCAGGCCTCTATCCGCTCCGGATCGGCCGGGTTCCGGATGAACGCCGCTTCCACGACATCGGCCTCGTCCAGCAGGGCGGCATCGGCCGGATCCTGGGCAAAACTGTCCGAAAGGAAGGCGGGGTAGAAATTGATACCCACATAGCCGCCGCTCTCCCCCAGCGCCTGCAGCATTTCGTCGGTGAGGTTCCGCCGGTGGCCGCAAAGGGCCCGGCAGCAGGAATGGGTGGCCACAATGGGCGCCTTGGATACCTTCAGACAGTCCCAGAAGGTGCTGTCGGCGGCATGGGACAGGTCTATCATCATTCCCAGGCGGTTCATTTCCGCCACAGCTTCCCGGCCGAAGGGACTCAGGCCTCCCCAGCGCTTTCCTTCCGCGGCACTGTCGGCCAGCGCGTTGTCGCCGTTATGCGTTAAGGTAACATAGCGCACGCCCATGCGATAAAACGTCCGCAGAAGCGCCAACGACTCCTGGATGGGAGCACCATTCTCCATTCCCAGGAAAATGGAAATAAGGCCGTTTTTACGGGCATTGGCGGCATCTTCCGGCGAGAAAGCCAGCGCCACCTCCCCCGGATGGGCCTCTACGGCGTCGTAAGTGGCCGATAACATCTGCAGGGCATAGCGGGTTGCCGCGTCCGGCGCCATTTCGGCCGGCGTATAGAGGGCAAAGAACGCCCCGTCCACCCCGCCCCGGCGGAGTTTTGGAAAATCCACCTGGGCATACGCGTTGTCCAGGCCCGGATTCCGCAGCCGGAGCAGCTGCGAGGGCGTATCCATGTGCGAATCGTACATAAGGACTATTTCTTTTCCGAAACGGGGGCAAGGGTAGATTTCATCACCTTGCGGATCTTCATATCCGGCTTGCCGTCGTAATAGAGTTCGGCACCGCCGCTAAGCTCCACATCCAGGGTCTTATCCACCTTCACGCAGAGTTCTCCGCCGGCCAGCTTGGCTTCCACCTCCGATACCGGCAGCCCACGGGCATCCACATTCATGTTCCGGTTGCCCTTGGCTACCAGGGAGCTGGCCTTGCCGCTAAGAGTGAGATTGGACTTGTTGTCGGCATCTATCACCACCTTATCCACTGTGGCTTCCACCGTGGCCTTGGCGTTGTTGCCCGCCTTCACGGTAAGCTTTTTGCCATCGACAGTGGCCTGCAGGCTGCTGTTGCCGTCCACATCCAGTTCCAGGTCGTTATTCACGGTTAACAGCAGGTTGGACGCCTGGCTCTTGTCGTTCATAATCACCAGGGCCGATGAGGCGACTACGGAAAGATTCTTTACCTGGGCCTTGTCTTCCAGCTTGAGCGAGAAATCGGAACTGGAGAGTTCGTTCATAGCCAGAAGCACCACATTGTCTTCCAGTTCAATACCCTTTAACTGGGGAGCGGAAACCCTGGCGCGGAACACCGGAGTTATCTTCTTGTCCTTCAGTTCCTTCTTCACCTCTTTAGGCACTTCTTTCTCGTTGTACTTGATATACAGCTCACCGGTCCGGACAAGAACCTCTACATAATCGGCCAGCAGCGGATTGACGGATACCGCAACGCCATAATCCCCCTTGGTAAGGGTAACCTCAAAGTCACCGGAAATATCCAGGGCGCTGAACTCACCCACCGGGTAGCTCTTTTCCTTGAGTTCAGGACCATTCTGGGCCGATGCCGAGAATGCGAAGACACTTAAAGCAATGAATACGGTAACCGTACGTAAAAATTTATTAGCAAACATTTTCATAGTATTATTAATTATCAAGTTGTTCGAAGAGGGTAGCCCACTCTTCCGTATATGCATCCATATCCCGTTTCAGGTTCAGGTACTCCGCCGTCAGGTCCATGATATCGTCCTGTGGGCCGGGGTTGCCCAGCACCTTTTCGATTTCCGCCATCCGGGCCTCATGGGAAGCTATCTCCTTTTCCAGCCAATTCACCCGGTTGCGAAGCTTCCGCTGCTCCTTGGAAACAGCCTTCTGCGCCTGGAACTGCTGCCGGGCCGTGGTCTTCTTTTCCTCTTCGGCCGGCCGGACAGCCTGCACCTCGCCTTTCCGTTCCAGTTCCGCCAGGCTTTCCAGCTTCCGCTTCCGGAGGAAATCGGCCACTCCGCCCAGGTGCTCCTTCACCTTTCCGTCCCGGAACTCGTACAGCTTGTCCACCAGTCCGTCCAGGAAATCCCGGTCGTGGGATACCACAATTAATGTGCCGTCAAAGGCCATCAGGGCCTGTTTCAGCACATCTTTTGAGCGAATATCCATGTGATTGGTGGGTTCGTCCAGTGCCAGCACGTTGTGCGAAGAGAGCATCAGCTTGGCCATGCCCAGCCGGGCCCGTTCGCCGCCGCTTAACACCGAAACCCGCTTGTCGATATCCTCCCCCTTGAACAGGAAGGCGCCCAGGATGTCCCGGAGCTTGGTGCGAATCTCGCCCACGGCTATCCGGTCCAGCGTACCAAACACCGTCTCGGAGGGGTCCAGCACCTCTTCCTGGTTCTGCGCATAATAGCCGATGCTTACGTTGTGCCCCAGTTTAGCCTCCCCCTCCATCGGATCCAATTCCCTCATTAGTACGCGCATAAGGGTAGTTTTTCCTTCGCCGTTGCGGCCGATGAGCGCCACCTTCTCCCCGCGCTTGATCTCTATCTGGGCATCGCGGAATACCACTTTCTGCGGGTAGCCCACCGTGAGGTCCGTTCCCTTGAACACCACATCACCGGAGCGCTGGGCAGGCGGAAACTTGAGGGCCAGTTTGGCGTTATCCGTTTCGTCAATCTCTATCCGGTCCAGCTTTTCCAGGGCCTTGATACGGCTCTGCACCTGATTGCTCTTGGTGGGTTTGTAGCGGAAGCGGTTGATGAAGTCTTCCGTCTTCTCTATCATGCGCTGCTGGTTCTCGTAGGCGGCCGTCTGCTGGGCCATCCGTTCGGCCCGCAGGGTAACATACTGGCTGTAAGGTACTTTATAGTCGTGGATGTGGCCCAGGAGTATCTCCACCGTGCGGCTGGTAACATTGTCCAGGAACTTGCGGTCGTGCGAAACCAGCAGCACGCTGCCCCGGAAGGCCTTCAGGTAATCTTCGAACCACTCGATGGACTCGATGTCCAGGTGGTTGGTGGGTTCGTCCAGCAGCAGCACGTCGGGAGAAGCCAGCAGAATCTTGGCCAGCTCTATGCGCATATTCCAGCCCTGGCTGAAGGTTTCGGTGCGACGCTCCAGTTCATCGGCCTTGAATCCCAGGCCGAAAAGCACCTTCTGGGCACGGGCACGGGGCGATTCCCCGCTGTCCAGCGCCAGGGCGTCGTTCAGTTCGTTCAGACGGGCAATCAGCGCGGCATAGGAGGCCGATTCATAGTCGGTGCGCTCCCCAAGCTGGGCGGTAATGCGCTCCATTTCCCTTTCCATCTCGTGCACATCGTCGAACACCGTAAGCACCTCTTCCAGCACCGTACGGCCCCGGTGATGCTCCATAATCTGCGGCAGATAGCCAATCCGGATGCCCGACGGAAGGGCCACGGAGCCCGATGTGGGCGCCTGCTCCCCCGTGATGAGCTTCATGAGGGTAGATTTGCCCGCTCCGTTCTTTCCCACCAGGCCGATCTTGTCGCCGTCGCTGATGTGGAAACTCACGTCGTCCAGCAAGGTAAAGCTGCCGAAGGCTACCGTTATGTTGTTAAGGGAAATCATTGGGCTTCGACGGTTTTACGGCACAGCAGGATGGAAAGCTCGAACAAACCATACAACGGAACGGCCAGGACAAACATGGAAAACGGATCGCTGGGCGTTATGAAAGCCGCTAATACTAAAACAATTACAAATGCATATTTGCGCCAGTGCTTTAACTTGACGCGATCCACGATTCCCAGGCTGGAAAGCACCAGGATTACCGTGGGAAACTCAAACAACAGCCCTATCAGGAACACCATGGAGGTAAAGAGCGACATATAGGAGCCCAGGGAGATGGTGTTCACTATGGCATCGCTCACCGAAAAGTTCATAAAAAACATCAGGCACACCGGCAGCACCACGAAATACCCCACGGCCACGCCCAGGTAAAACAGCCCGGAAGAAAGCCAGAAGGCCTTTTTCACCGCCTTTTTCTCGTGCTCGTACAGCGCCGGGGCCACAAACTTCCAGATTTCCCATACAATAAAAGGAAACGCCAGCACAACCCCGCACAGCACCGCCACCTTCAGGTAAAAGAAAAACTGGGCCGACAGTTCGATGTTGATCAGATCCATCGAAAAGTCCACCCCGGGAAGGCGGTACAGGGGAAAATCGGCCCGGGTGGGCCAGAATACCGCCTGGAACAGCGGTTTGGGAAAGCAGAGAAAGATGAGCGACAGCGCCACTACAGCCAGCACCGAGCGGAACAGCGTCCCCCTCAGCGCTTCCAGATGGTCCCAGAAGGACATCTCTGTGTCCTTCCCCGCCACCTTACTTTTCTTCCTTGGAATACTCTTCCTTCTTGGGAGCGTCATCGGCCTTGATCTCCTTCTCCACCTCATTCATCCCCTCCTTGAACTCCTTGACGCCCTTGCCGAGTCCTTTCATCAGTTCGGGAATCTTCCGGCCGCCGAAAAGCAGCAGCACCACAGCCACGATGGCTACGATTTCCCAGGTTCCGAGCATAATTAACGGGTACATACTATTGGGCATTAATGAATTTTTCGAACAAATCGCAAACCACCTCCGGGCAGCGGGTGGGCATGAAGGTCTCCTTGTTCAGGAAGCCCAGCACCACCAGGCCCTCGGCGCACAGCACGCCGTCCTGGTTGTACACGGCCTGCTTGATGAACATCTTGGCCATGGGGACCTTGTTCACCTCGGCCGTGGCGGTGAGCACATCCCCCATCCGGGCCGGATGCCGGAAATGGCATTCCACCGATACGATGGGGACCAGGATACCCAGCTCACTTTCGCACTTTTCAATCGGGAATCCCAGCCGGACCATCATCTCGTCCCTGGCTATCTCGAAGTAACGGATATAGTTGGAGTGATGCACCACGGCCATTTGGTCGGTTTCGTAGTACCTCACCGGGAATGTAGCCTTGAATATCGCCATAACAAAAATGTTATAATAATAAACAAATTTGTTTTATTTGCTTTCTTTAAGCTGCTTAAGCTTAGCCTCTAAACTCTCGATGCGGGAGAGGGTATCAGCCTCCTTTTTGCGCTCGTTTTCGATGACTGCGGCCGGAGCATTGTTCACAAAACGCTCGTTGGACAGTTTTCCTCGGATACCGGCCAGGAATTTCTGCTGGTATTCCAGGTCCTTTTGTGCTTTTTCAATCTCTTCCTGCACGTTCACCAGACCATCCATCACCACCAGCATTTCGTGGGTGCGCACCAGGAATCCAACGCCCTGGGCGGCGCCGAAACCGGCCGAAATCTCCGGCTTGGCATTGGCCATTTTCTCTATGACAGGCAGCATTTCCTTGGGGAAGCCGGCGCTCTTGATCAGGAGGGAAAGCGTTTCCTTGGGGGCGATGTTCCGCTGGTTGCGCACGCCGCGCACACCGTTCACCGTTTCCATGGCCAGGGCAAAGTTGTCCAGCACGGCCGCATCGAAAGGCTCGGCCTTGGGGGTTGCTGCATACATGATGGTCTCCCCTTCCTTGCGTTCTGCCAGGTCCTGCCACAGCTCCTCCGTAATGAACGGCATCACCGGATGGATGAGCTTGAGCAGCGCCTCAAAGAAGGCCAGGGTGGCTTTCTGCGTCTCCGGGTCTATCGGCTGGCCGAAAGCCGGCTTGATGGCCTCCAGATAGGAAGAGCAATAGTCGTCCCAGAAGAGCTTGTAAATGGTCATGAGGGCATCGGAGATGCGGAATTTACTGTAGTGGTCTTCCACCAGGCCGATGGCATCGGAAAGCTTGGCGCGGAACCACTCCACGGCCAGCTTCTGGGCCTCGTTCTGCGGAATATCGGCCACCTGGAAGCCTTTCACCAGGCGGTAGCTGTTCCAGATCTTATTGCAGAAAGCGGCGCCCTGCTTAATCTGGGCCTCATCGTAGAAGATGTCGTTACCCGCACTGGAGCACAGCAGCATGCCGATACGCACGGCATCGGCACCATAGGAGGCTATGAGATCCAGCGGATTGGGGCTGTTGCCCAGGGTCTTGGACATCTTACGGCCGATCTTGTCGCGCACGATGCCCGTGAAATACACGTTGGAGAAGGGCTCCTTGCCCATAAACTCCTCGCCGGCCATAATCATGCGGGCCACCCAGAAGAAGATGATGTCCGGACCGGTGACCAGGTCGTTTGTGGGATAATAGTAGGCAAGGTCTTTGTTGGGATTGTGGTCCGGATGACCGGGCATTTCCGGGTCAAACACCGAGATGGGCCAGAGCCAGCTGCTGAACCAGGTATCCAGCACATCCTCATCTTGTTTGAGGTCTTCGGCCTTGATATTCGGATTAATAGCCTGCGCAGCTTTAAGTGCAGCTTCAGCTGTAGCCTCCACCACGTAGGAGCCGTCCGGCAGGTAATAGGCCGGGATGCGCTGGCCCCACCACAGCTGGCGGGAGATGCACCAGTCGCGGGCATTCTCCATCCAGTGGCGGTAGGTATTCACGTATTTTTCCGGAATGAACTTGGTGCGGCCGCTTTCCACGGTTTCCAGGGCCACCTTGGCCAGGGTATCCATCTTCAGGAACCACTGGGCACTGAGCTTGGGCTCGATGACGGCATCGGTGCGCTCGCTATACCCTACCGGCGAGGTGTAATCTTCCACCTTCAGCAAGTTTCCGGCCTCTTCCAGCATCTTCACAATCTTCTTGCGGGCCACGAAGCGGTCCTCACCTACCAGAATCTGCGCCTTTTCGTTCAGCTTGCCGTGGTCGTCAATGATTTCCAGCACCGGCAGATTGTGCCGCAGGCCGATTTCATAGTCATGCACATCGTGTGCGGGCGTAACCTTCAGGCAGCCGGTACCGAAGTCCATTTCCACGTAATCGTCCTCAATCACAGGGATTTCCCGGTTGATGAGCGGGATAAGCACCTTCTTGCCCTTGAGCCAGAAGTGGCGCTCGTCCTTGGGATTCACGCAGATGGCGGCATCGGCCATAATGGTTTCCGGACGAGTAGTGGCAATTACCAGGAACTTGTCGGTGGGGTTGCCCTGGCCGTCGGAAATGTAGTATTTGAGGTGGTAGAAGTGGCTCTGGGTGTCCTTGTGGATAACCTCGTCGTCGGAAACGGCGGTGAGAGCCTCCGGGTCCCAGTTCACCATGCGTACGCCCTTGTAAATCCAGCCCTTCTTGTAGAAGTACACGAAGGTGTTGATAACCGCCTCGCTCAGAGCCGGTTCCATGGTAAAGCGGGTGCGGTCCCAGTCGCAGGAGCAACCCAGCTTGCGCAGCTGCTGCAGAATAATGCCGCCATGCTCTTCCTTCCATTCCCAGGCATGCTTCAGGAACTCTTCCCGGCCGATTTCCTCCTTGGAAATACCCATGGCCTTGAGCTTGGCCACCACCTTGCTTTCCGTGGCGATGGAAGCATGATCCGTTCCGGGCACCCAGCAGGCGTTTTTACCGTCCATGCGGGCCTTGCGGATGAGCACGTCGTTAAGGGTATTGTTGAGCACGTG
>CAMJKI010000016.1 GCA_946406355.1 uncultured Bacteroidales bacterium
TGGCTTTGCCGGTCTCGAAGAGAATGTTGTTGGTCACGAACTTGCCGGTCTCGGCTATGGCTTTTTCAACAGCAGAAGAGTAGTTAGTAGCGTTACGCTCATAAAGCTCTACGGCGCCCTTCGCCATCACAATATTGGTGATATAGACACCCTTGTCGCTATCAGAACTGCCGTCCATGCTCCATGCGCGCGGTTGCTTCTGATTGGGGATATTTACGATGCGGGAATAATTAAGATAAACCTTGAACGCCCGTTTGTTGAAGGAGAACGCGATGTGGTTCCAGTCATTCTTCTTGAACACCTTCCTGATTGCCTCACTACTTGTTGCTCCATCAATTTTACCACCATTGGGATTCCATGAACCCCAACCCCAGGCGATGGAATTGTACTCTCCCTTCATGCTCCCCTCTCCAGAGGTCTCGACACTTATTCTGTAGTCAAAAACTCTGTCTTCTCCGCTGCCGTCATAGTCCTCGCCGAAGAAGAAGATATCCAGGGTGGCATCCCAGCCGGATCCTTCCATGGCAGGCTGCGAAAGAACATCGAACTCAATGGTGAACTCTTCGGGCAAGTATTTTAATTCTTCCATTAAAGGAGCAATGGTAGTCCCTTCAATCCGGATTGCCTTCTGTCCTTTGATACTAACCACCTCGCATTCACTGCCATTGAGCAGGTCCCACTTGGAGGGGAACTCGCCCATCCTTTCGCCTGACAAATCGTCGCTGAAGAACACCGTGCCGCCGCGGACGAAGTCGCTTTTGGCCTTAATCTCGGCGAAATCCACCGACTGTTCGCCACCGTCACCGGGATTCTTGGCACCGCATTCTTCGCAGAACTTGCCGGTGTTGCCTTCTGTGCCGCATTCCGGGCAGGTCCAGGTGCCGTCGTCTTCGGCCGGCTTCTTGGCGCCGCACTCGTTGCAGAATTTGCCGGTATTGCCTTCCGTGCCGCATTTCGGGCAGGTCCAGGTATCGGACTTCTTGTTCTTGGATTTGCTGCGGGGCTCATCTTCATCGTCGTCCCGGTTGTTCCGGTTGCGGGAAGGCCTGCCGTCAATGGCATCCTCAATATCCTGTTCCAGTTTGTCGCCCACCTTTCTTTCGGCGGCGTTCCGGGCGCGCTGCTCCAGCCGGCCCAGGAATCCCTGTGCATCGGCGGTGGAACAAACCAGCACCAACGCGGCCATGAGTAATGTCAGTCGTTTCATCTTATTCAGTTTTAATGTTAATAATCGTTTTAGCAGAAACAAAGATAAGAGTTTTTTGTAAAAAACCCATTACCCGGGAACAAAAACGCCCCAATATCGTTCCCGTTCCCCTCTTTTCAAGCCGTCCGGGAACAAAAACGCCCCAATATCGTTTCCGTTCCCCTCTTTTCAAGCCGTCCGGGAACGGAAACGGGGCTCAAACGTTCCCACACCACGGTTCTGGGACGGTATGGGAACGGAAACGGGGCCAAAACGTTCCCGCACCACGGTTCTGGGACGGTCCGGGAACGGAAACGGGGCCAAAACGTTCCCGCACACTTACTTTGGTTGTGGGAACAACCGCTCCACTTCAGCAGGAGTCAAGTTGAGCGTTTGAACAATCTGTCGGTTGGAAGAACGGAGTCGGAGTTTCATCATTTTTGCAGCCTCGTAGGCAACTTGTTTTTCCAGTTGCCATATTTTTTGGCCGGGAAACCAGCCTGATACAATCTGGACCACCTCTTCGCTCGGAACTTGTATGCTTTCGCCCAACATGGCGGCTATCTCAATATCGGCCTCGCCTCTTTTCGTTAGTGAAGAAAAGTACTGATTGGCGCTGTTGAACAAGCGTTCGGTCTTCTTGTAATCTACAAAACTGGACCGGAGCAGCATGCCGTCCAACACCCGAAAGTTACTCGGCAAAGAAACATCGTGAGAATGGCAGATGGCCTTCTTGGCCCGGACACCCAGGCTTCCATATTCCACTCCTTCTTTTCTCAGCCACAGGTTTCCATTGAAAAACAGATTAGCCGAGCTCCAGGGATAACCGGATGGCATACTGTCCAAACGAGCCAAATATGCATTCCTGTCGATATACCCTACACGGTTGCGGAATGATCTCAAATCTTTCGTCTCGTCTATCCAAAAAGCCCAGTCCTTTAAGGACGGATGTCCAATTGCCTGCTGATAGCGGCCATTCTGGGTTTTCATCAAATCACAAAAATCACAGACTTGAGCATAGGTTCCCTCTCCCAACACGTGATGATGGTTATTCATTTGTATTTCGTCTAAAATACGCAACCCGGAGCGTCCGGCAGAAATCCCTAGAAAATTAGTCCCTGCCACAAACTCTTCCGCTTTGGTGTATAACAACCAGTCCAGGTTTTCGGTGGATATGAAATAATACGGACCACCAGCCGCAAAGCAGCGTTCACACTCCCGTTCACGCAGCCAATAATCGTTCTTCTCGTGTGACATATTTCATTTGTTATTAGTTTGGGGAACGAAAACGGGGCCAAATCGTTCCCGCACCCCGGTATTTGGACAGCCCGGGAACGAAAACAGGGGCAAAACGTTCCGGCGCCCCTCATTTCAGGCCGTCCGGGAACGAAAACGGGGCCAAAACGTTCCCGCACCCCGGTTCTGGAATGGTCCGGGAACGGAAACAGGGCCAAAACGTTCCCGGGCGGAAATACTCCGCCGGAAATCAACGTTCCAGCTGGAGCTGGAGGTGCAGGGAGGGGGCGGGAGCCTGGCTGGTGCGGAAGGTGCAGGCGGCGCGGAGGTACAGCTTCAGAGTGAACCAGCGGGGAATGCGGTGCTTCCAGCTGCCCACCAGGGAGGCGGCCAACCCCTGACCGTTGTAGGCAGGAACGGAGAAAGAACCGGGGGCATCGCGCTCGTAACAGTAAATGCGGGCGTCCCAGTGGCTAACCGAGAAGCCTGTAACCCGCAAGTAGCCAGAAAGTTCCGACCAAAAGCCAGCCGATGCATCCCCTTTGTAACCGCCTTCCAGATAGGCCAGAAAACCGGGCTGCCGGCAGTAGGCGAATTCGCCGCGAAGAGTGGCCGACCAGGGACCGTGGCCGAAGAGCAGATCGGCACGCACATCGCTGCGGGCGGGGTCGTAATTTCGGTATCGCTCCGTAAAACGGAAAGCCAGCGCCCAGCGGGGATGCAGCTGCCACCGCGCCTGCAAATAGGCCCGCAATTGAAAGCGGCCGATCTCCTGCGACGCCGGCTTGGGAAGCAGGGCCGCATCGGCCGTTAAGGAGGCCGAAAACGCCTGTATACTGCTTCCAAAGCCCGATTTTCCAGAAAGCGTAACGCGCGAATCCGAGGCAAAAGATCCACCGGCGGCCAACGCATATTCGCCGTTTTTCTTACCGGTGAAACGGCTGGGCAGAACCCGCATCTGCAGGGCCAGCCTCACAGCATCGGCCGCCTTCCAGGAAGCCGCCAGTTTACCGCCCGGAGCGGCGTTTTTCCAGGCCAGTTCCCCGGCCAGGTCGGCCCCCTTCCAATTAATGCGTCCGTCCAGCGAAAAACTGGGACCGCCTTTCTCCAGCATTGCAGTAAAACCGCCTTGGAATACCCGCCAGAGGCCTTCAGCATGGAGCCCCAGCATGCCGGAGGCATCGGCAAAAAGGGCGCCCTGGAAGGCTCCGCGGGCATATTCCCAGGCGCCGCCCCGGTGAAGTCCTTCATGTGAAAAGGACCAGGCAGGCCGAAGCCCGGTGGAATGTTGTACAAACGCATCCGGCGAAGAAAGGTTTTCCATGGTAAAGCCGCTCCAGTGCGCCGCTCCCTGGCCGAAGCGGGCATTATAGTCGCCCAGCAAAAGCCGATGGTTTCCCAGCTGCACGTCGGCATGAAAAGTGCCGTCCCGGCCCCGCCACGCTGCACCCGCCTGATAGCGGTCGCCGGACGATTTGTACTTGGCGCCCCAGTTCTTCTCCGTAACCCGCACCATCAGCACCCTTTTCTGGCGGGAAAGCGTGTCAACCGAACCCGGAAGCGCCTCAGAATCAAGTGAGAGGAAAGGTTTCAACGCCGCCACTGCTTCCCGGCCGAATCCGTCCACCAGGGCCAGTTCCTCCCAGGAAAGGATATCTCCGTGGGCATGGCGGTAATCTTCCAGCGAGGCCAGCTGATAGGCCGACAGCAGTTCCCGTGCCCGCCGGGAAGGCTTGTTCACCCGGATGGGCCGGCCTCGCAACCCCTCCAGACGGTCCACCAGCGTAGCATCCAATTCTTCCTCCGTTGCCGCACCGCTCAGATAAAGCGCCGCCCTAAGCACATCCCCGTCCTGGGCCCGAAGGCAAAGCGCCAGGAAACAGCAACACAAACTTACAACCTTTTTTTTCATGCCGTTTTTCCTACAAGTTACCACCTTTCAACATGACTTGTTGATAACAAAACATGTTTCGAACGATTTTTTGCGTGTTTTTTATTATTTTTGCTAAATCAATATGGAAATCATGGAAAAAAAGATCACCCTTCACGACAAATCTTTCGTGCCTTTCATCCCCAATGAGGAGATTGAGAAGGCCATTGACGCCGTGGCCGAGCAGTTGAACCGGGACTTTGCCGACGCAACGGAAGCCGATGCCCCCATCCTGCTCTGCACCCTGAACGGCGCCGTGATGTTTGCGGCCGAACTGCTCAAGCGGGTTTCCTTCCCCTGCATTTTCAAAGCCGCCAAAATGTCGTCCTACGTGGGCACCAACTCTACCGGCGTGGTTCAGGGAGACCTGGCGGCCGGCTTCAACTACAAAGGTAAACGGGTGATAGTAATAGAAGACATTGTGGACACCGGCAACACCATTGTGGCCATGACCAAACAACTGAAGGCCCTGGGCGCCAAGGAAGTGAAGGTTTGCACGCTCCTGGTAAAGCCGGATGTGTACGACAAAGACGTAAAGCTGGACTATGTGGCCATGGAAATTCCCAACCGTTTTATCGTAGGCTTCGGCCTGGATTACGACGACCTGGGCCGCAACATCAAGGATATTTATGTATTAGAAAGTTAGTTAGTTCTGTTATGAAGTACTATGTTTTGTTCGGGCCTCCCGGTGCAGGTAAAGGCACCCAGGCCGGCGCCATGGTGGAGCGCTACAAACTGTGCCACCTTTCTACCGGTGAACTCCTGCGCAGCGAAATTGCTGCCGGCACCCCGCTGGGCCTGCAGGCCAAGGCTCTCATCGAGGCCGGCAACCTGGTTCCCGACGAGGTTGTGGAAGGCATGATTGAATCCAAATTCAAAAGTGTAAAAGGCGTGGAAGGCTTCCTGCTGGACGGTTTCCCGCGCACCATCGCCCAGGCCGAAGCATTGGAAAAAATGCTGGCCAAAAACGACGAGGCAGTTACCGCCTGCGTATCTCTCATGATTCCGGACGCCCTTATCCAGGAGCGCATCGCCCACCGTGCCCAGATTGAAGGCCGGGCCGATGACGCCAAACCGGAGGTGGTGGAAAACCGCATCCGCACCTACCACGCCAAAACGGAACCGCTTATCAACTTTTACAAGGCTGCCGGCCAGTATCAGGAAATTGACGGTGTAGGCACCATCGAAGAAGTTCAGGGCCGGATTTTCGGGCTGATGGACAAGTTCTAAGCATTAGTTTACACACCATAGTTTGCGTCCGGGAACGAAATAGATAGCAAATCGTTCCCGGACCTTTGTTTTTACCCTGTCCGGGAACGAAAAACACCCCAAAACGTTCCCGGAACGGCTCGGCTTTTATTTCTGCACAAATATTTGTATATTTGTGGAATTAAACGCGATAACAAACAAGAATGCATAGAATATTCCTGCCGATATACCATTTCTTCAAGGAGCGGAAAGTTTTGATGTACATACTGATGATTGCCAGCGCGCTGGTATTCGTCTATTTTGGCCTTCAGCTCAGGCTGGAGGAGGATATCGTTAAGCTCCTGCCCCGTTCTTCTACCGACAACGAACTGGCCTTCAGCGAAATAGAGCTCAAGGACAAGGTGTTCATCCAGGTAACCTCCCGCAATCCGGAACAGCCGGTGACGGCCAGCGAACTGGGGTATGCCGTGGAAGACTTCTGCCACGTTCTGGAGCAGAAAGATTCCACCACCAATTATATCGCCGGCATTCTGTCGGTACTGGATACGGACCTGGCTTTTTCGGCCATGGATTTCGGTCTCACCCATCTTCCTTCCTTCGTAGATACCGCCTGGTACCGGGACATTGAACAGCTCCTGGAAAAAGACGCCATCGACAAGCAGATGGCCGAAAACTACCAGCTGGTGATGAACGACGAAACCGGCATGGATTCGCAGCTGGTAGCCATGGATCCCATCGGCCTCAGGAGCATAGTGCTAAGCCGTTTCCTGGGCGAAGAAGGCTCCATCGGCGGTTTCACCATGGAAGACGGTCACCTCTTCTGCCCGGACAAAACCGTAGCCCTGGCCTTCCTCTCCCCCAGTTTCGACCCTATGGACTCCGGCAAAGCCGGCAAGATGGTACGCATGATTGCCCGCGCCCAGAAGGAATACGAAGAAAGCCATCCGGATCTTAAGCTGTACATTCACGGCAACCCGCAGGGCAGCGTTTCCAACGCCGGCACCATCAAGAACGACGTTTACTGGACCGTGGGTCTTTCCCTGCTGATAATCCTGATAATCATTCTCCTGAGCTTCCACAGCTTCACCTTTGTGTGGCAGCAGGTGCTCCCCATTGCCTACGGCACGGCCTTTTCCATGGCCTGCATGTACTGGCTCAAGGGCTTCATGTCCCTGATGGCCCTGGGCCTGGGTGCCATTGTGCTGGGTGTAGCCATCAGCTACTGCCTGCACGTGCTCATCCACTATTACTACGTGGGAGACGTGGAAATGATGCTGAAGGACGAATCCACGCCCGTTTTCCTGGGCTGCATCACCACGGTGGGCGCCTTCCTGGGCCTGCTGTTCACGGAAAGTGACCTGCTGCGGGACTTCGGCCTGTTTGCCACCTTCGCCCTGCTGGGCAACACCTTCTTTGCGCTGGTGTTCCTCCCCCACTTCCTGGATCCCAAGCAAATCAAGTTCAAGCGCAGCCACGGTTTCCCGCTGGTGGAACGCATCAACAGCCTCCCCTGGGACCGCAAACCCTGGTTCGTTGCCCTCCTGCTGGTGCTTATTGTGATTGGCATTGTCTTCAGCCCCCGGGTAAAGTTCGACAACGACCTCCGCAACCTGGACTACGACAATCCGGAACTTGTGGCCAGCCAGAATTTGTACAACGAGAAGAATGCCGACGGCTACGAGCACATGTACTTTGCCGCCTGGTCGGAAAACAAGCTGGACGAAGCCCTGGAATACAACGACGGCCTGTACCACTCGCTGGAAAAGCTTAAGGAAAGCGGCCTGGTAAAGGGTTACTCCCCCGTCACCTACCTCCTTTTCCGCTCACAGGCCAGCCAGGAAGCCCGTATTCAGAGCTGGAAAGATTTCTGGACCGAAGACCGTGTGAACCGGCTCAAGTCGCTGGTGAACCGTTCGGCCCTGGAGCACAACCTGCTCCCTTATATGTTTGAACCCTTCTTCAGCCTGCTTACAGCCGACTATGAACCCGGCGACTTGTACGCTTCCGGCATAGTTCCGCACGGGCTCATGTCCAATTACATAGAGCATCAGGAAAGCGGCCGCTACATGGTATTTACAGACGTTTCCTATGCCAAGGAAGATCTGGACCCGGTTTGGGACGCCGTAACGGCCAACGACCATGTAATTGTGCTGGAGCCGTTCTATTACTGCCGGGAAGTGGTGGAAATTGTGCACGACGACTTCTCCACCACCCTGTGGATCTCCAGCCTGTTCGTGCTCATTGTGCTGCTCATTTCCTTCCGAAACATCTGGATTGCCCTGCTGGCCTTCTTCCCCATGTTCACCAGCTGGTACGTGATGCAGGGTTACATGGCCATCTTCGGCCTGGAATTCAACCTCATCAATGTGGTTATTTCCACCTTCATTTACGGTATCGGCGTAGATTACAGCATCTTTGTGATGGAAGGCCTGTTACGGGAAGCGCGAGACGGCGAAGACAGTACCCTCAAATACCACAAGGTAGCCATTTTCTATTCGGCGCTGGTGCTGGCCATAGTCACCTGCTCCCTTATTTTTGCCAAGCATACGTCCATCCATTCCATCGGGCTTATCACCCTTATCGGCATGGCGTCCACCATATTAATCACCTATTCGCTGCAGCCTTACCTGTTCCGTATGCTGTGCAAGGTGCCCTATTTCCGTCGCAGTTTCCGCATTAAAGAGTAAACATGAACCTGACGGCCGACCTATACCTGAACCTGATCCGCGGCGGCGCTGCCAATCTTTCGCAGAACCGCCACACCATCAACGACTTAAACGTTTTTCCCATCCCGGACGGAGACACCGGGGACAATATGTACATGACCATAGAGGCGGGTACCCGCGCCAGCGGTACTAAGCTCGCCGATATGGCCGCTTCCGTTTCCCAGGGCATGCTGCTGGGCGCGCGCGGCAACTCCGGCGTTATCCTTTCCCGCATTTTCGCGGGCATGGCCAAAGCCTTTGAAGGGCTTAAGGAGGCCGATGCCAACGCCTTCAACGCCGCCATGCGCTCCGGCGTAGATGCCGCCTATCATGCCGTATCGCAGCCCGTGGAAGGCACCATCCTAACCGTGCTGCGCGAAGGCGTAGCCGCGGCCGACGGCTCTTCGTCCATAGAAGAATACTTCGACCTGATGATAGCCGCCATGGACCTGAGCCTGCAGCACACGCCGGACCTGCTGGACGTGCTCAAGAAAGCCGGTGTGGTAGATAGCGGCGGCGCAGGCCTCATCTGCATCTGGGAAGGCATGCGGGACGCCCTGCACGGGAAATCCCCCATCCTGGCCGATGAAAACACCGGTACCAGCCAGGCATCCCAGCCCGTCGATTTTTCGGCCTTCACGGAAGACAGCGTACTGGAATTCGGCTACTGCACGGAATTCCTCCTGCGCCTGCAGCGCTGCAAAGTGGTCCTGGACAGCTTTGACGAAACGGTTATCAAGGACTGGCTGTCGCAGAAAGGCGATTCGCTGGTTTTCTTCCGCGACGGCAGCATAGTAAAAGTGCACGTGCACACCAAAGATCCCGGCGAGGTGCTCTCCAAATGCCGCGAATGGGGCGAATTCCTTACCATCAAGGTAGAGAACATGACGCTGCAGCACCACGAGAACCACATGGACGAGCGTTTCAAACTAAGCCGAAAAGGCCTGGGCATCGTTACGGTGGCTGCCGGCAAGGGCCTCACGAACCTCTTCGGCGAAATGGGCGCCGACGAAGTAATAGAAGGCGGTCAAACCATGAATCCGCCGGTGGAAAGCTTCCTGGAGGCCTTTGACAAAACATCGGCCGATGTAATACTGGTATTCCCCAACAACAGCAATATCCTGCTTACAGCCCGTCAGGCGGCCGATTTGTACAAGGATTCCGACGTGCGCGTAATCCCCACCAAAACCTTGGGCGAAGGCTATTTTGCCCTGGCCAACCTGAATCCCGAAGCGCCCGTGGACGAGATGGTGCAAACCCTCACGGAAGCCGCCGCATCGGTAACCACCGGCCTGGTGTCGCAGGCCATCCGCGATACGGACGCCGGCCGCAAGGGCGATTATCTGGGCTTCAGCGGCAAGGAGATTCTTTGCGGCTCCTCCAGCCGCCTGAGAACGGCCTTCGATCTGGCCGAAAGGCTGGATGCCCCGTCCCACGACATTGTGCTCATCCTTTCCGGGGCCGATGCCCCCGCCGATGAAGCGGAAACGCTAAGGCAGCAGCTGGAAAAGGCCTGTCCCCTGTCGGAATGCATCCTGCTGCAAGGCGACCAGCCCATTTACGACTACATTATTTGTCTTTGCTAATTTAACAACAACCACATATGCTTAAGATTTACACCGATACCGACACCGACATCAATCCCCAGATTGCTGCCGAATACGGTTATAAACTCATTTCCATGCCCTACAGCATAGACGCCAAAACCGTTTATCCGTACCAGGATTTTGAGGTATTTGACGCCCATGCCTTTTACGACACCCTGCGGGGCGGCGTACTGCCCACCACCAGCGCCATCAGCAAGGAACAGTACATCGGCTACTTTGAGGAGGATTTCAAGGAAGGCAACGACATCCTGTACGTGCACTTCTCCCGCGCCATGACCAATACCTTCGACGTTATGGACCAGGCTGTGGCCGAACTCAAGGCCAAGTATCCCGGCGTGCGCTTCGAAGAAATTGACACCAAAGGCATTACCACCATCAGCTACGCCATCGTGCGGGAAGTGGGAGACCTTATCAAGGCCGGCAAAACGCTTGACGAAGTGCTGGAATGGGCCAAAACGGAGGTGGACAAATTTGCCATGTATTTTTTTGCCGACGACCTCAAGTTCTTCCGCCGCAGCGGCCGTGTAAGCGGTCTGGCTGCCGCCATGGGCACGCTCATCGGCGTACGTCCCATCATCCACATGAGCCAGGAAGGCAAAATGGTGTCCGTGGGTACGGAGAAAGGCCGCATCAAGGCCATGAACCGCCTGGTGGAAACCCTGGCCGACCTGGGCGAGGACGTGGCCGCCCACCGCATCTGCATCGGCCACACCGACGCTCCGGAAATTGCCCATGAGGTGGGCCGCATCATAGAAGAGCGTTTCGGCCCCCAGAGAATAGAATACGTGGACGTGAACCCCACCGCCGGCAGTCACTGCGGCCCCAACGGCGTAGGAGTATGTTTCCATGCTAAACATCGTTGAAACGATGTTTCAAGATTGTTTTACCCCTCAGTCACTTCGTGACAGCTCCCGGTGGGAGCGCCACCCCCACCGCCCCCTCGCCGGGGGCCCTGTCGGCCTGAAGGCCTCCAAAACAATGTGAAACTATGATAACGATTAAAGAAGTAAAGAGCAAAAAGGAGCGGAAAGAGTTCCTGAACCTGCCGCTGGACCTGTACAAGGGGAATCCCTACTACATCCCCCCCATGTACATGGACGAGAAGAAGATCTTCCGGAAAGACTATATATATAACAGCAGCTGTGACTCTGTCTTCTTCAATGCCTACAAAGACGGCGTTATAGTGGGCCGTATCCAGGGCATCATCCAGCGGGATGCCAACGCCAAGAACGGTGAAAAACGCGCCCGCTTCACCCGTATTGAGGCCATTGACGACGCCGAAGTGTTCAAAGCGCTGCTGGAAGCCGCCGAAGGCTGGGCCCGGAGCTGCGGCATGGATACCGTGCAAGGCCCCATCGGCTATTCCGACCTGGAGAAGGAAGGGCTTCTGATAGAGGGTTTTGACGTGCCCGGCACCTTTGTAACCACCTATAACCATCCCTATTACCAGAAGCACATAGAGGCACTGGGCTACAAGAAGGAAGTGGATTACACGGGTTCCTTCCTGTACGGGCCGGAATCGGAAGAAACCCTGCAGGAAATGGAGCAGCTGGTGAATTTCATCTTCAAGCGCTACAAACTGCACTTTGGGGAGTCCAAGAACGGGGCCGATTTCATGCGCAAATATGCCGACGGCATCTTCAACCTCATGGACATGTCGTACGAAGGCCTGTACGGGACGGTTCCCTTCACGGAGGGAATGCGCAAGCTGATGCTGGACAACTTCGGCCTGGTGATAGATCCCAAGTATTCTGCCATCATTCTGGACGAGAACGAGAAGCCGGTGTGCTTCGGCCTGGCCATTCCTTCGCTGAACAGGGCCTTCCACGGCACCAGGGGCCATATAACCCCCGGAGTGGCCGTGCGCTTCCTGCAATGCAAAATGCACCCGGACAGCCTAAATCTGTGCATTATCGGCGCCGATCCGGAATACATGAACCGGGGCGTATCGGCCGCGCTGAGCCTGGCCATCATGAAGATGCTCAAGGAGAACCCCGCCCTGCGCTATGCCGATACCTGCATTAACCTGGAAGACAATTATGCCATTCAAAACCAGTGGAAGCGCTTCCGCCGGGAAGTTCCCAAGCGCTACCGCTGCTACGTTAAAGCATTATGATTAAAATCATTGTAGACTGCTTCGGCGGAGACCATTGCCCGCAAGCACCCGTGCAGGGGGCCCTGGCTGCCATGGCCAAGAATCCGGACCTGTACATTATGCTCGCCGGCGATGAAGCCATCTTGAAGAAAGAGCTGGCGGGTAAAAGCTACGATCCGGCCCGGCTGGAGATTGTGCATGCTCCGGAAGTAATCGGCTGCGACGAAAAGCCCACCGACGTGGTGCGCCTCAAGCGCAATTCCTCCATGATGAAGGGCATTATCCTGCTGCGGGACCGTGACGACATTGCCGGCATGGTATCTACCGGATCTACCGGTGCCCTGGTAACCGGCGCCTTGGTACGTCTGGGCCGCATTCCCGGCGTTATCCGCCCGGCCTTCTGTCCCCTCCTTCCCACCATGGACGGCGGTCTGGTGGGCGTTTGCGACAGCGGCGCCAACATGACGGTAACCCCCGCCCACCTGCGTCAGTTCGCCATTATGGCCAGCCTGTACATGTGTAACGTGTATGGCGTAAAGAATCCCCGCACTGCCCTGCTGAATGTGGGAAAAGAAGCCGAGAAGGGCGATGAAACCCGCCAGGAGGCCTATAAGCTGCTGCAGGAGACCGCCTCCCTGAACTTTGTGGGCAATATGGAAAGCCGGGACCTGCTTAGCGGCAGCTACGATGTAGTAGTAGCCGACGGCTTTTCCGGCAACGTGCTCATAAAGACCACGGAAGGAACGGCCATTGAGCTGCTGAAAAAGCTGAAGAAAGAAATCTACAGCCGCTGGATTTACAAGCTGGGAGCGCTGCTCATGAAACCCATGTTCGGCTCCCTGAAGGAGTTCATGAACTACCAGAACTACGGCGGAAGCGTGCTCCTGGGTACCTCCAAGGTAGTTGTAAAGGGCCACGGCTCCTCCAAGGCCGTAGCCGTGGAAAAGTGCATAGAGCAGGCCTACCGCATGGAAGTGAGCGGCCTGAGCACACAGATAGAGGCCGAAATAGCAAAGTATGAACATTACGAAGAATAATGAGGAATAAGGTATGTATTTGCCGGGGGCATCGGCCATTTTTTGCCCCCGGCAAATACATACCTTATTCCACAACACTTATCAATATGTTTGAAAGAGTACAGACCATCCTGGCGAAGCAGCTTCGCCTCGCACCCGAAAAGATTACCCCCGAATCCCGTATTATGAAGGACCTGGGGGCCGATTCGCTGGACATTCTCCAGCTTCTGATGCGCATTGAAGACCAGTACGGCATTGTAATCCCGGACCAGGCCCTGGCCAAGTTCGAGACCGTTGCCGACGTGGTTGCCTACTTGGAGCAGCAAGAGAATCAATAATAGACAAAAAGCCTGTCATTTCGAGCGAAGTCGAGAAATCTTATAACACCACATAATTGATAATAGTATATTATGGTCCAGGTCTATTGCAAGAACACCAAGGAAACCAAGCGTTTCCCGGAAGGGACTTCGCTGGTGCAGGTACTGAACGAGTTTGAATTTGACCGTCCCTTCCCCATTGTTTCCGCCAAGGTGAACAATGTGTCGCAGGGCCTCAAGTTCAAGGTGTACCAGAATAAGGACATCGAGTTTATCGACGTCCGGGAGCCCAGCGGCATGCGGGTGTACACCCGTTCCCTGTGTTTCCTGCTATTTAAGGCCGCCACAGACGTTTTCCCGGGCAGCAAGCTGTATATGGAGCATCCCATCTCCAACGGCTTTTTCTGCCATCTGCGCAAACCCGACGGCAGCGCCGTTACGCCCCAAGACGTAACCCTGCTGCAGGAAAAGATGAGGGAGCTGGTAGAGAAGGACCTCCCCTTCCACCGCTACGACGTGCAAACCGACCGGGCCATCAAGGAGTTCCGCAAAGCCGGCTTCACAGACAAAGTGCGCCTGCTGGAAACCAGTGGCGAGGCTTATACGGACTATTATACCCTGGGCGACACTTCCGACTATTATTACGGCAAGCTGGTCCCTTCCACCGGTTTCCTTACCGTCTGGGGTCTGCTTCCCTACCATGACGGTCTGCTGCTGCAGGCGCCCTCCCGGCAGGATCCCACGCAGGTGGCACCCTTTGTAGACCAGCCCAAGACCTTCGAGATGTTCAAGGAGAACCTCCGCTGGAACATCATCATGGGCCTGAGCACCGTAGGAGACGTAAACGAGGCCTTCCTGAACGGACGCGCCAGCGAGCTTATCCAGATTGCCGAAGCGCTGCAGGAAAAGAAGATTGTGCAGATTGCCGAAGAGATTGACCGCCGCTACCGCAGCGAAGAGCCCCTGAAAGTGGTCCTGATTACCGGACCTTCCTCTTCGGGTAAAACCACCTTCTGCCAGCGTCTGTCCATCCAGCTGAAAGCCTGCGGCCTCAAGCCCATGTCCATAAGCACCGACGACTACTTTGTGAACCGGGTGGAAACGCCCAAGTTCCCCGACGGCAGCTACGACTTTGACAACTTTGACACCGTGGACCACGACCTGATGGAGACCGATATCATGAAACTGATTGACGGTGAAGAGGTTTCGGTGCCGGAATTCAACTTTGTCACAGGCCTCAGGGAGTACAACGGCAAAAAGCTGCAGCTGGGACAGGGACGTATACTGCTAATTGAGGGCATCCATGCCCTGAATCCGGGCCTCACCTCCCGCATTCCCGAATCGGCCAAGTTCAAAGTGTTCATCAACACCCTCACGGGCACCCTGCTGGACGACCACAACTGGATTCCCACCAGCGACAACCGCCTGCTGCGGCGCATTGTGCGCGACTACAACAAGGGCGCCTTCACGGCCCGCGAATCCATCTCCAACTGGCAGAATGTGCTGGACGCCGAGCAAAAGTGGATCTATCCCTTCCAGGAAACGGCCGATGTGATGTTCAACAGCGCCTACCTCATTGAGTTTGCCGTGCTGAAGAATCATGCCGAGCCCATCCTGCGCAGCGTGCCGCAGAACTGCCCGGAGTATTCCGAGGCCCATCGGCTGCTCAAATTCATCCACTACTTTACCCCGGTGCCGGATAAAGAAATTCCCGCAACATCGCTGCTACGGGAATTTATCGGAGGTTTTTAGCGTATTACCGGATTGGCATAGATATGCAGCAGGATATCCCGGAGTTCGTCCGGATATTCTGCCGTAATGTTTTGCAGGTGCTTCTGGAAAGCATCGGCCTCCTTCTTGGTGTAGCTGTGCGTCATCTTTCCCTGCAGGAGGTCTGCCGCAATGTAGTTGTTGGGATACAGGCGGTAAGCCGGGCGGATGCGGCTGTCAACCAGTTCGGCCACGGCTTTGTTGAAGGCGGCACTGGGAAGCCCGCGCAAGGCCTCCAGTTCTTCCGGATGCAGCGGCTCGCATACGCTAAGATGTACGCGCCCTTTATACTGGAGGACGCCTGTCATAATGCTGTTGAAGTCTTCTCCTGGCCTTTTGATATAAGGCTGGCCGGAGCGCTTGGCATACAGCTCCAGCGCTTTCAGTTCATCGCAAGGCTCCCACTCGTAGGAGATGGACAGCGGGGCGATATTCAGTTCTTTCAGGGCGTCCACCTTATCGGCGCCGCCAGACAGGCCGAACATCTTCATAACCCCCTGGTCCGTTGCGTCCACACCGTCCTTGGTACGACCGTTCCGCTGGGCAATCCACACACTCTCATGCTTCTGCGTTATGGCATAGCGCATATATTCCGACACATACTTGGATTTGAGAAGGAAATCCCGGGGTGATGTAACGGTTGTGGGCCTTTCTATCCGGAACATCTTGTTACTCTTGCCGATATCGATAACCAGTTGTCCCTGCATCAGATTGGCGCCGAATGTAATCTCAGAAGTCCGCCGGCCTGCATCTATCAGAAGGACCTGCAGGAAAGCAGCATCCATCATAATGTCGCGGTGGTTGCTCACAAACAGATAATCCTTGGCGGGATCCAGGCGTTCCATACCAGAAACCGAAAGCCCGTCGGTGGTTTTGCCAGCCACCGCATAAATGGCATCGTACATGAATCCGCGCTGGAATTCTTCTACGGTGCGGAAGCCACCCATCATGGCCGCCATTTCCGTTACCGGTTTGCCCGGAAACAGGTAGTCACATATCAGGGGAAAATACTTGTCGGTTACCAGCCGGTGCATGGCGGCGGGAATCTCGGAGTCGTTGTAAGGGCGGATATCGTCAAACATAATCTATGTGGTTAATCAACTAATACGGCATCCAGCCACTTCAGGAAGGCCGATTGCCATTGGGAAGTTTCTTTGTTCTGTCTTGTTGCATCGGCGCCAAAGCCATGGCCGCCGGTAGCGTATTGCGTGTAAAGATGCGGCACGGACCAGGCCGATAAAGCGCTGTCCAGCAGCACCGAATTGCGGTAATCCACTATAGGGTCGTCTACGCAATTGAGCAGGAAAACCGGCGGTGTATTGGCCTTCACATGCTTTTCCAGCGACAGCGAATCCCGCATTTCCTGCTTATTAACGGTCCATTCCCCCAGCAGGCCCAGACGGGAGCGCTTGTGCGCCGGCGCGGCCGACAGCGTTACCACCGGGTAGATGGGCGCCACAAAATCGGGCCGGAGCGATACGGCAGGCTCAATGCCATATCTGGCCAGGAAATTGGTGCCGAAGAATTCGGCCGAAGACATTACCAGATGACCGCCCGCGCTGAAGCCGATAGCCCCCACGGGGCCCTGATAACGTTCCCGCACCAGCTGGATGGCCCGCTGCAGGTCGCAGATCATATCCGGATGCCGCCGTCCCCGCACAAGTGTACGATACTTGGAAATGAACTCAAACCGGCCGGCCGTCCTGTATTTAAGCACATAGGCGGCATAACCCTCGGAAGCCAGCCACTGGGCCACCTTGGTGCCTTCGGCCTCCAAATCGTGCCAATGATAGCTACCGCCCGGGCACACCACAATAGCCGCTCTGGGCTCCCCTTCCGGCAAATACGCTGTAAGCGTCACACGCCGGTTCGTACACGCCGTTCCCTCCCAAATCTTCTCCTGAGCCGAGGCAGAAAGGCAGAAAAGGCACAGCAGAAGGAGCGTAGCGACGCAGGGTTTGCGGGTATGTATCTTCCTATCCATTGATATACTTTAGATTATCGGGTACTTCGCAGCGGGTGGCTGTCAGGTATTTTTCTTCATCTGGCTCATAGGCCGTAATCTGGATTTCCGGATGGGCCAGGGCGGCCAGGAGGGCATATACGCCGCAGCCGGCGTTGTGCAGTTCCAGGGTGGGGCCTGTGAGCGCATCAATTTCGGCATAAACGGCCTTGCGGAGCACCTGGCGGCACTCGTTGCGGGCATCGTGGCCCTTGTACAGGTACTGGTATTTCACCCATGGAGCGCAGTAGGAGGCCGTTTCGCGGGTACGGCGGATATCGGCATACCAATCGTTGTAGAAATGCCGCGTTTCACGCGTTACGGTAGCTATATCGGCCTCTTCCGGAATGCGGAAACGCTGGCCCACTTCCAGGGAAAGGCCTGCGCGGCGCAGCATGAAATCGTGCTTGGGAAGGGCAAAGCCGAAGCCGTGGATGCACAGCGGCAGCACGTCCAGGCCCAAATCGCGGGCGGCCAGGAACGGCCCCCGGTGGAAACGCTGGATGCCCAGGCTGTCCAGGCTGCGCGTGCCCTCGGCAAAGGCCACTATGGAATAACCCCGTTCCACCAGGCCTTTTATGTGCTCGCTGCTCTTGTCCAGGCCCCAGGAAGTGGGGTAATACTCCGCATTCCGCACCACAGCGCGGTACAGCGGGAAATTCCATACCCAGTCGTTGGTGAGGAACACCAGCTTGGGATTCAGTGCCAGGATGGGCAGCACGTCCAGATGGCTCTGGTGGTTGCAGATATACACGGCCGGCTTGGAGAAGTCCTCCCCGTGCGGGTTGTACAGCTTGTAATGCCCGCCGGGTATGCAACGCACGGCCCCGCCTGCAATCTTGCACAGGAGTTTATGGAACTTGAGACGCTTTTTCTCGCTCTTGCCAAAAAGGAAGTAAATGCCCGCCCAGGCCGAAATGAGCGTCATTCCAATGACCATCACCACGGAGATAAAAGCGGTTGCCAGCAGGCGCAGAAGGCCGATGGGGGCTTTCCGGGGCTCCCCTTTTCTGGTGGTGAGCCAGCGGAAAACCAGCGGCGGAAGGTAATAGGCCATCAGCACCACGGTAAACATGCCAATCACCGTTACCAGGCCCAGGGAGCGCATGGCAGGATGCTTTGCAACAACCAGAGCGCCGATGCCGATGAACATGATAAGCGCACTGAGCATGACGGCATTCTTGTACGAATGCAGGATCTTTTTGCCGGTAGCACGCTCATACATAAGGCCTTCCGTGATAAAGATGGAATAGTCGTCGCCCTGGCCGAAGATAAACGTGGCCAGCACAATATTCACTATATTGAACTGCAGGCCCGTGAGGCCCATGATTCCCTGAATCCATATCCAGCTAACCGCCAGCGGCAAGAAACTGAGAATGCTGAGTTCCAGCGAGCCGAAACTAAGGGTAAGGAAGAGGAAAACGATGAGCGAGCAAAGCAGGCCGATGGTATTGAAATCTTCCTGCAGGGCCTGCACCAGCAGCGATGCGGCACTGCTTTCCGGCTGCAGGTCAACAGGCTGGAAATAGGCCCTTTCCTGCGGTTCCCAGCTTTTATCCAGCGCATCGAAGAAGGGTTGGAAGGCATGGGCCGTAAAGCCCTGGGCCAAGCCGGCTTCTATCAGCTGGTCCGATACGCTCTCGTGAGCCTCCCAGAAGCTGTTCCAGCGCTGGATGCGCTCCTGCTGCTCCTCGGCCGAAGGAAGCGGGAAAACGGTAGCATCCGGCCGCAGGCTTTCCAGCACGGCAAAGCCATCCTCCTGCTCCGGCGTCATGTAGTTGATATGGTGCAGGTCGGCATCGAAACCAACCCGCGAACTCTGCCACCAAAGGAAGGCCGTAAGTACCAGGAAAGCGGCAAAGAAGGCCCTGCGGGCGGTTTTTCCGGCGTGGATGTGCCGGTCCAGGTCCAGTTTGATGGCCTGGCGGGGCTTCCTGGCCAGCGGCACAAATACCGGCAGGAACACCAGCACAAAAAGGATGGTGCCCACCAGCATCATGGCGCCGATAAAGCCGAAATCGTGCAGCGCATCAGCCTTCAGCAGCAGCAGGCTCAGGAAAGCGCCCACGGTGGTAATATTGCCCACCAGCAGCGGATTCACCTGCTCGGCCAGTGCTTTCCGCTTGTCGGGCTGATACTTCAGATGGTCCACATAATGCAGCGGATAATTCACCGCAATGCCGATGATGGTACAGCCGATACCCAGCACAATGAGGCTCACGCTGCTCTTGAACAGGGCGATGATGCCCAGGGCAAAAAGCGCTCCGGCGGCTATGGAGATGAGAATCCACAGCACATCGGCCACGCGTTTATAGCTGAACCACAATACAATGCAAATAAGGATGGCGGCCAGCGCCAGCGCCAGGATGGAATCCTTCTTGATGCGTCCGGCGTTCTCTACCGCCACTTCCGGGCCGCCGGTGGACGTGATGGTAATTTCCGGGAATTCGGCCGAGGTTTGGGCCTTCACCTGCTCCAACAGCTGCACCAGATTGGCATTGTGGGCCGTTTCGCTGCCGCCGTAGGGCGAATCGAAGAGGATGATGCCGGTTTCACCGTCCTCCGTAAACAGGCATCCGTCCTCCATCCGACTGCCCTTGTTCAGGGCCTGGAAACGCTGCATCACGGGGCTGTAGAGCCGCAGCGGATCGGCCCGCATATAGCGCTCCTGAATGGCGGAACTGCCGTACAGCGCCTCTTTGTTTTGCTGAAGCGCCTGCTCTATATAACCGGGAACGGCCAGCAGGGAGTCCATACGGGCATAATCCCCTTCCGTCAGGAAATAGGGCCAGTTGCCGCTGAGAAAGCTGAAAACTTCCAGCACCTGCCCGTTATCGGCATCGGCCGATATGGGAATATCCTCGCAGGCATCGTTCCAGTTGGCGGCAAAGGCGAACATGGCGTCCAGCTTGGCATCCACGTCTCCGCCCCGGAACAGAACGGCAAACCGCTGCTGTCCATCTACATTCTGCAGTTGTTCCCGCTGCTCCTGCGGCAGGAAAGCCGATATATCCTCCTGGTAACGGAGCCTTAAAGCACTGGCAGCGCTAAGGGCCAGAATGATAAACAGAATAAGCCCCGCCACCCTTTTGTGGGCGGTGAGCCAGTCGTATATTTGAAGAATAAAATTCTTCACGGATTCTCGTAGATAGTTTACAAATCTACGAATTTTTCCGGAAAAGACAGAGTAATTTGCGCAAAAGTGTTCTTGGATAGCCGTAGAACAGGGCTACGAAGAGAAGCAGCGTGTTTAGGATGGAGATACGGGTAAAATCCTTTCCGGGGCGGAAATGCGTCACCCGGTCTTCGGGATACTCCACCTGCACCGGCACGGGCACCAGTTTCAGGCCCTTCCAGGCGCTGAATACCAGCAGCGTAAGCTCTGCCTCATAGCGGGCGCTCAGCAGCCTCAGCGAAGGCAGGTTCTTCAGCGGATACAGCCGGTAACCCGTCTGCGTGTCCGGCAGCTTAATCCAGGTGTACAAGGTGAACCAGAAGTTGGAAAACTTGTTGGCAAAGCTGCTGCGGCCATCCTTTCCCCGGATGCTCCGGCTACCCACCACCAGCGTCTTCTCCCCCTTCTGCGCCAGCAGCACCGGCACATCCTCCGGATGATGCTGCCCATCGGCATCCAGCGTAACAGCATAGCTGTAACCCAGCCGCAGCGCCTCCTGAAACCCCGTTTTCAGCGCCACTCCCTTCCCCTGATTCACCACGTGCCGAATGACGGAAAGGGAGGCCTTTTCCGCAGCATCGGATGTTTCGTTGTCGGAGAGGGAGGCCTTTTCCGCAGCATCGGATGTTTCGTTGTCGGAGAGGGAGGTGTTTCCCGTAGCATCGGCTATCTTTTTCGCGGAGGGAAACACCTCCCTCTCCGCATCACCACAATCCGGGCACGAAAACGCCTTATTCTGTGCCCGCACTGCACTCTGCAACCCGGCCAGCACTTCCGCAGTGCCGTCTGTGCTGCCGTCATCCACTACCATCACCGGCAAACCCTGCTGCAGCGCCCGCCGTACCACATCGGCCAGCGTTCCGGCGTTGTTGTACGTGGGGATCAGAATAACTGTATCGGCAGTAGTGCTCATTATCAGCAAGTTAACGATTTCTCCCTGTGTCTGGAATCACAGGGAGAAAACAGTAAATCACTCATTATCAACGGAAAGGCTCATCTTGGAGCAGAGGGTGTCGCCGGAGAGGAACACATTTACATCGGCCCGGGTGGGTTCCGGGAAGGTCCAGGCGAAGCGCAGCAGCGTGCCTTCGGCCGATGGCAACACGGGTACCACAAAACGAATGTCCTTAGCGCCAACAAGGGTGCGGCCCATGAGCTCCAGCGCCATTTGTACAATGGTTACACCGGGGGTAATGGGATAGCCCGGGAAGTGGGCGGCATACACGGGACTTTCCGGCAGCAGGCGAACAACCGCAGCGGAAGGCTCCCGGCTAACTACTTGATATAAAGTTCCTTCCAGCATTATTCAAAGAGGCTTGCAGGCAAAGCAACATTGTACTGCACCTTGGTAAAAGTAATCTGCGTCCAGTCGCCGTCCAGGCCGTTGAGCAGTACAGAATGCACGGCCAGAGAAACCGGATCTACCTTCAGGATAATCTGGCTGAAGAGCTGCGTAAGGTCCCGCCGACGCGGCTTCAGGATTACGCTCAGCTCCTCCCCTTCCAGGGACGAAACGCTAAAGTCATTCTCCGAGGGAAGACGGAAACGCCGCCCCGACTGCGGGACATCGCCGTTAAATACCGTAACGCGAGAAACGGGTTTAACCACCTCCCAGTGCACCTTGTCCGGCGCCTGCAGGGCGGCAAAACCGCTGCTCACCAGGTCTTCGGCCAGCATGGGCGTATGGCGCACCTGGGTAAAATCGGCCCGAAGGGTGTTTTTCAAATTGGCCTCGCGGATTCTGAGCAGCAAATCGCTCTCCTGCGCCGCTGCAACGGTGCTTACCAACAGAAAGATAAATAGCAGTAACTTTCTCATTTGGCAATAAAGAAACAGCCGGCCATAATGAGCACAATGCCCAGCCACTGGTTCCAGTTGATGGTTTCGTGGAAAACGAGCATGGCGGCAATTAGGCCGAAAACGTAGCCCATGCAGGAAAGCGGATAGGCCACGCCGAAGGGATAACGCTTGAGAATGTATGTCCAGAGCACGAACGCCGTAATGCCGGCAACGCCGCTGAGGGCCAGCCAGCCGTTCAGGAGAACGCTTTTAAAGAAGGGCCAGCTCCAGCTGAACGGCACAATGCGGGCCGATGCCAGCTTGAGCATCACCTGCGCCCCGCTAAGGAACACAGACTGAATGGCTACCAGGAGTAAAAGTCTGAACATAGCGCGTTACAATAGTTCCAAAACTGTGCCAAGCAGCGCCTCCTCGGTCAAAGAGAAAGAGGCGGCTTCCAGGCGGGCCAGCGCGTTATCGGCCGATGCCGAAAGCACCACGGAAACAGCCCGGTCCACGGCACCCACCTGCGGGAATTCTTCGTCGAACCAACCCACCAGGGCCGTATCGGCTTCGCCCAGCGAAATTTGCATCCATGCATCCCGCAGCGCACTCCGGAAGGAATTTCCCTTGTGCGAATAGGTGGCGTTGTACCCATGGCAGCCCAGCTGGATGGCAATGAGCGAGCCGATGGTATTGTGCGTGCTCTGCATGAAATCGGTGGGCCTGGGCGTGGCGTCTCCGCCCTGCTTGAGCGCCCCCAGGAAATTCTCCGACTGCACGGTGCAGCCAAAGTCCGTTCCGGTAATGATGGCATCCGGCATAGCCAGGCCGGCAGCGTCCAGGGCCTGACGGGAGGTCCATACGGCCCGCTTCAGCAGACGACCCATCCGGCGGGCCTCCAGCGGTGAAAACAATTGCCGGAAGTCCGGATTCTCGGCCCCCAGGGAGGCTACGGAACGGATATATACGGGACGAAGGCTCATACGCGGGAAAGGATTATTGCACTGTCATTACCTCCAAAGCCGAAGGCGTTGCAAATGACATTTGCAATGCCATTTACGCCTTTGAGGGGGCTCTGCCCCCTACTATTCCCCGCGGCCTCCGGCCGGTCGCTCTGACGAGCGACTTGAAACGCGCACTGTACATCAGACACGTACGGCAGCACACATGCGGGATCGGCCTGTTTCCAGTTGAGCTCCGGCAGTAAAAAGCCGTGCTGCAGGGCCAGGAGGCAGAAAACCGCCTCTATGGAGCCCGAAGCACTGGTGGTGTGGCCGGTGTAAGGCTTAGTGGAAGAAACGGGCGGAATGCGGTCCCCGAAGATGCGCCGCAGGGCCGTGCTTTCCGAGGCGTCGTTGTTGGGCGTGCCGGTACCATGCGCATTCACATAGCCGATATCGGAGGGCTGCAGGCCGGCGCATTTCAGGGCCTTGGACATGGCCAGGAAAGCGCCTTCGCCATTCTCGGAAGAGGCTGTCTGATGGAAAGCGTCGCAGGCATTGCCCCAGCCGCTAAGAACGGCCAATGGCTTTGCACCACGCTGCAAGGCCGATTCTTCGGTTTCCAGCACCAGGAAGGCAGCGCCTTCGCCCAGGTTTAACCCGGCGCGGCTGGCATCGAAAGGCCGACACCATTCGCGGTCCAGAATCATCAGGGAGTTGAAGCCGTTCAGGTGGTAATCGGAAAGGCTCTCAGCGCCGCCGGCCACTACCCTTTCGGCCAGGCCGCAGCGAATAAGATTAGCCGCATAGATAAAGGCATTGGCAGCCGAGGAACACGCCGTAGAAAGCGTGGTAGCCTCACTGAATCCCAGGAACTTGGCAGCCAGGTCTGTAGAAGCCCCGCAACTGTGCCAGGCCGAATATGCCGGATACTGCTGCTCCGACAGGTCCATGCCCCCCACCGTAGTGCCAGACACCAGCGTCAATGCTGCAGTCAATGCTGCAGGGAAGGCCCTTCCCTCCGCGAATAATTTAGCCGATGCTCCGGGAAGGGCCTCCCCTTCCGCTGTATTGACTTCCGCTAACAAAGATGCCTGCTGCAATGCTTCCTGTAAAGCCAGGATGGACATTAACGAGGTACGGGGCCAGTGGGCCGGGGCGCCTGTGCGGGCTGCCAATTGGGCATTGGACAACTTTACCTCGCCAACGGGGAAATCCCGCAGGGTGGTTTCCAGGTACTTCACCGGGCCGATGCCGGAGCGTCTTTCGCGCAGCGCCGCCAGGGTTTCGGCCTGGCCGCACCCGATGGCGCTCACAACGCCCGCACCCGTTATTACTATTCTTCCGGACACTTACTTGGTGCGGTTGGCAGCTACGTAATCGGCCATTACGGCAATGCTCTGGAACACTTTCTTGCCATCGGCCGGGGTAGCCAGGTGAATACCGTAGTTCTTCTCCAGCAGCACAATGAGTTCCAGCACGTCGATGGAATCCAGGCCCAGACCTTCGTCGCCGAAGAGCGGTGCATTGCTGTCGATGTCGCCGGGTGTCATGCCTTCCAGATTCAGGGCATCGATCACCTTCAGTTTCAATTCGTTAATCAGGTTTTCCATATTATTGTTCTTTACTTGTCTTCTTTCAAAGCCGTTTTTAGCGTTGCCGTGGCCAGCAGTTCCTCCCCGCAGCGCACCTCTATCTCGGCCAGCGAAATGCCGAAGATTTCCTGCTTCAGATACACCCTGGTGCGCAATTCTTCGCCCATACGAGGCAGGCGGTTAAGCGTAAAATGCCTCACCTGGCCGATGAAACCGATGTCCACGGGCTTGTGCAGGATATAAACCGTCACATACCCCACGCGAGCGGCACTGGCCTGCGCCATATGCTCCATTAAACCGGCGGCGCAAAGCTGTCCGTTCTCTATCAGCAGGGTGCCCTCCTTTACGGTAAAGGACACTTCCGTCACCTCCTCCGAATAGCTTTCCAGATGATCTACAAAGCGGAACGGCGGCTGCTGGGGCAGAATGTTGCCGATGGGTATGCTGCGAAAATCCATTATTGCCAAAACTCGTAAAAGTTGAACCACTGGTCCGGATAAGTCCTTGCCACACGCTCCAGCACGGCCGAATAGTCATCGGCCAGGGCCTGCACTTTCTCTTCCGTTTTACCGGCAGCCGGTACCCGCAGTTCCTGTACAATGGCGCGGAACACATGGGTGGATTCCTTCACCACAAACACGGCGAAAGGCGTTGCCTCGCGGCGTACCGCCAGGGTGAACGGCCCCGCCGGAAAAGCGGCTTCTTCCCCCATAAAACGGCACTTCACCGTTTTGGCCGATCCCAGCACGCGGTCGGCCGGCATGGATACAATCTCACCCGCCGCCAGCGCCGCATTCAGCACAAAAATGTGCGACAGGTCTTCCTGCACCGGCACCATCTGTATGTTGCAGTCCTCGAACAGGCGTGAGCGGTTTTGCATTACCGTTGCCGCCTCGCCGGAATAAACCAGCGTTTTCATGGGCTTGGGAGTGCGGATCATGTAACCCGAAATCTCATAATTGCCCACGTGCGAGGCCAATATCATGAAAGGCACATCCTCCGGCTTCAGGGCGTTGAACAGGGTGAGATGGTCCCCCGTCATGGTAAAATCCCGTCCGGCATAAACGGCAAAGCGGTCCATCACGGCCATGCCCATGTTAAACATGTTCAGGAACACGTGCCAGGCCGATTTTCCCTTTCCCCAGCCCAGGTGGCGGAAAAAGTGGTAAGAGGCCTTCCGGGCCCGCCCATCGGCCAGCACATAGAACGGAATGGCCAGCGCCATAACACCGTACATGATGCGGAGGGGCATCCAGCGGAGAAGCCAGATGAGCGCCCTGTGCATCCAGGGCGTTCCATCGGTGGATCCTTTCCAGGGTTTATGGGAAAGCTCAGCCAACCTGCTGCGAAATAAACTGGCAGAACTTGTCCAGCGTAGGGAGATTCTTGAAATCCTCCGGCTTCATCTTAAAGCCGAATTCCTGCTCTACCAGCACAACTACATCTACCACCTCCAGCGAATCTATGCCCATATCCTCTTTCAGGCGGGCATCGCCGTAAATCTTATCCTCGTCTATTTCAAGTTCTTCTACCAGGAACTCCTTTACCTTATCTTCAATTTGTTCTATGCTCATAATGCTGTTTCTAAAACGCAGTATTCCAGATTCTCAATAATTCTTAACTGGAAACAACTACATACTGTAAAATCTTTTGCAAAGATAGTGTTTCTCGTCTTTTTTTCCTAATTTTGCAGATACATAAGTAAAACAAGAAAAGACAATGGAAAAGGGACCTATTTCTCAATTCATTCTTCACAACTACCGTCATTTCAATTCCGCAGCCCTGGTAGATGCTGCAAAAGCCTATGAAGACCTTCTGAACAAGGGTGGCAAAATGTTCCTGGCCATGGCCGGCGCCATGAGCACCGCAGAACTGGGCCTCTCCCTGGCCGAGATGATCCGCCAGGACAAGATTTCCTTCGTCTGCTGCAGCGCCAACAACCTGGAAGAGGATATCATGAACCTGGTTGCCCACAACCACTATTACAGGGTACCCGGTTACCGTGACCTCACCCCTGCTCAGGAGCAGGAACTCATCAATAACCACTACAACCGCGTAACGGACACCTGCATTCCGGAAGAGGAAGCTTTCCGCCGCCTGGAAAAACACCTGATAGAGGTTTGGGACAAAGCCAAGGCCGAAGGCAAGCGCTATCTCCCCTACGAGTTTATTTATCAGATGATTCGCAGTGGTGTTTTAAAGCAGTACTACGAGATTGACCCTAAGGACAGCTGGGTTGTGGCAGCCTGCGAAAAGAACATCCCCATCATTTGCCCGGCCTGGGAAGACTGCACCACCGGCAATATCTTCACCGCCCATGTAATCCGCGGAGAATACGATCCTCACATGGTTATCCAGGGCGTGGAAGTTATGATGTTCCTGGTAGACTGGTACAAGAAGAACGCCCCCGGCGTGGGCTTCTTCCAGATTGGCGGCGGTACCGCCGGCGACTTCCCCATCTGCTGCGTTCCCATGATGGAGCAGGATCTGGGCTGGGAAGGCACTCCCCTCTGGGCATATTTCTGCCAGATCAGCGACTCCACCACCAGCTACGGCTCCTACTCCGGTGCCGTTCCCAACGAGAAAATCACCTGGGGCAAGCTTTCCCCGGATACCCCCCGCTTCATCGTAGAAAGCGATGCCACCATCGTGGCCCCGCTCATCTTCGCCTACGTGCTGGGCTGGTAAGTCTGACCATCCGTAACAGAAGGTGCGGGAACGAAATTAACCTTTTTTCGTTCCCGCACCCTCTTTTTGCAGGCTAAATCTTTTGCAATAAAAAAAGGTCTGGTCCATCACGGAGCAGGCCTTTCTGCATTCAATTTATGTTTAACTAACTTGGTTATTTAGTCTTTATGGAAGCCATCCCACTCTTGTGGGTTTCAATGTTGTCGCAGTCCAGGTCCTGGGCTTTGATATCACCTACGCCGGATACGCTGAATACAGCTTTGCCGGCCTTTCCGCTTACCTGTATGTCACCGGCACCGTGCACATCCACTTTCAGCTTATCCACCTCAATGCTTTTCAGGTCGATATCACCGGCCCCGTTCACATTTATGGAGAGTTCCGGAACCTGGATGAAATTGAAATCCATATCACCGGCGCCATTCACCTCGATGGACAGGCCTTCGGAGTAGGTATAACCGTTCATATCGGCATCGGCAGCTCCGTTTACAGTAATGGACTTGAGCACAGGCAGGGCTACAGTCACTTCATTCTCCTCGGCCACGATGGTTACGTTGTCGATGGTTTCCAGGTGAAGGACACCATCCTGGACAAAATAGTTCAAATGCTGGTACACCTCTTCATTGGCGTGTACGGTAACAAGGAAGCGTTCTCCCTGCATCAGCTTGATATCGCTGGAGCCGTTGATTACAATTTCCTGGAAGTCCTTAAGGTCGTCAAACATCTTATCTACAACGGGGCCATTGCAGCGGACAGTCTTTCCTCCATTTACGGTATAGGTACAGGCCGATACAACTGCAGCGACTAGAGCAATTACAGCAATTCTTTTCATGGTTTTAAGGTTTATTTGTTAAATACACTTGCATCGAGGCCCAGCAGGTCCAGGCGCTTGCGGATGGCCGGAACGTCCTTTTCCAGGAATTCCTTCCTTTGCACATCCAGGATCTGATCCCTGGCATCGGGGGCCACGAAATAGCCGATGCCGCGCTTGTTGTAGATGATACCGTCGGCGGTAAGTTTCTCGTAGGTACGCATCACCGTGTTGGGATTCACGCCGATGTCGGCGCCGAACTCCCTTACGGAGGGAATGCGGTCTTCCCCGTTCAGTTCACCGGACAGGATGCGGTCGCATACCGAATCGGCAATCTGCAGGAAGATGGGTTTGTCAGCGTTAAAATCCATAATATTAATGTTTTAAAGTTTTAATTCTGTAATAGATGCCCACAGCTTCACCCACAGCCAAAGCTGAAGTTATTCCGATGGCCCAATTGAAAGTGGCAGCCACGAAATTCACAGCCTGTTCTTCCTCCAGGTACACCAGGTTTTCGGACCAGGCAGGAACGGTGGCAGACATTACAATGCTAAGGATAATGGACAGCAGGAATATGATGCCAAGACCGCCCAGAATCTTGTAACGCTTGAAGCAGATGCCGCAAAGGAGGAAATACAGGAAGTTGGCCACAAAGCCCACGATCCAAATCCATATCATGGTACCTGCCGAGAAATGAATAAGAGAGCTTCCGGAGATGGCTGCCATTCCGTTCAGCATTTCCTGAACACCGTTCACGCCAACGCCCAGTATGGAATTACCCACAGTAGGATCTACCAGGGACAGGATGCTGTCTACCGCGAAGAAAACCACCAGGAACACGACCGGAATAACAATGAGGGTAATCAACAGCATGGAAACGTATTTTTCCAGCTTGGAAGCGGGAACCATGAGCCAGGCGGCACCTTTTCTGGGATCCGTAAGATAACCGTAAGTGCGGGTCTGGTACAGTTCCAGGACTGTGAAGGCAATCACGAATACGGCTATACGGGCGCCCAGGACGGGACCCTGCCATTTACCTGTGAAAACCAGGGCCATCAGTACCCACACCATATAAAGCAGCAGTTCCATTCCGCCAATAAACAGGGCCGGCTTGGAGTGGTTTCGCCACATCTGAACAAGGTCGTACTTGAAATAATTCCAGAATCGGCCGAAATCAAATACTTCGTTTTTCATCTTTCTCCTGTTTTATTGGTTGAACATGGTTTTCATGAGGTCCTTGTGCGCGTGCACGGCGTTGAAGAGGGCTTCCAGGTTCACCTTGGATTCCTCGCCGCTGGTGTTGGCATACACCTGGATGGAACCGCCGGGCGTAAATTCCCGATACAGGGCATCGGCCTTGATTTCGGTACCGTAGTCGAAGAAAACCTTGGAAGAAATTTCCTCCAGCGTGGCGTTCAGCAGCACGTCCTGCTTGTCCAGAATGATGATAGGGTCTATCACATTCTCCAGGTCACGTACCTGATGGGTAGAAATGATTACGGCCGAATCCTCGGAGGTGTACTTGGTTAAAGCCTTGCGGAACTGGGCTTTGGAAGGGATGTCCAGGCCGTTGGTAGGTTCGTCCATGTAGTAGTTGCGGGCGTTGCAGGCCAGGGCAAAGGCAATCCAGGTCTTCTTGAGCTGACCGGCGCTCATGGCATCCATCCTCTGGTCCAGGCTCACTTCGAATTCCTGCAGGATGGTGCAGAACTTGTCCAGATTGAATACGGGCCACAGGGCGCCGTTTTCGCGGGCGAAGTCCACGGCCTTGGCGTGTACGGGAGCTACCTCGTCCGGAAGATAGAACTGTTCGGCGAGCAGGGAGGGCTCGCGTTTAAACGGATCGCGGCCATCTACTTCGATACTCCCCTTCTGGGGCTTCTTCAGGCCGCACAGGAGGGTAAGAAGCGTGGTTTTACCCACACCGTTCTCTCCAAGCAGCCCGTAGATGCTGCCGCCTTTGACCTCCAGGGAAATGTCCTTCAGGACCTCTGTGGAGCCATAACTGAAGCTTAAATTCTTAACTGAAATCATATCTTTGCGCGTGTATTAGTTTATTAGTACACCGCAAAGGTAGTAACATTTTTTGAAACTGCAAATTTTTTTACAGTTTTTTTAGAATAATTATAAAGTTTTTCGAATGTTCTCCGCCATTTCGTGCGCGAGACGCGCGCGCGCTTCTTTGGAATACCAGGCAATATGCGGAGAAAGCAGCAGGCGTTCCGGATGCTGCAGGTGCATCAGGGGGCTGTCGGCAGGCAGCGGCTCCTTCACGTAAACGTCTATGCCGGCGCCCGCTATGAGGCCTTCGTCCAGGGCGCGGGCCAGGTCGGCCTCTACCTCTATCCCTCCCCTGCCCGTGTTCACCAGCAGGGCCGTGCGCTTCATCTGACGCAGCTGTTCATAGCCGATGAGCCCGGCCGTACGCTCGTTGTACGGAGCGTGGATGCTTACCACATCGGCCCTGGCAAGCAGCTCTTCCAGCGATACGGAGGGATAATCCCTGCAATGGGAAGTGCCGGACGTAGAATAATAGATAACATCCATGCCAAAAGCTTTGCCGATGGCCGCCACCTTCTGGCCGATGGCTCCCATGCCCACTATACCCAGCATTTTGCCGGAGAGTTCGGTGAAGGGATGGGCATAGTCCACATGCACGGGATTCCTGCTGTAGGCTCCGCTGCGCACGAAATCCTGATAATGGAAGGCCCGGCCGGCCAGATTCAGGATGTGCATCCAGGTAATCTGGGCTACGGAATCCGTGGAATAGGCGGCCACATTGCGCACCGCCACCCCGCGCGCCTCGCACAGGCGTACATCTATATTATTGATGCCGGTTCCGGCTTCGCACACCAGCTTAAGCCTGGGCGCCGCGTCCAGGAAGGCCTGGTCCACGACAACCTTGTTCACAATGGCCACATCGGCCTCTTTCACGCGCTCGCGCGCCTCTTCGGCCGTGGAAGAAGGATAGCAGGTAAGCTCCCCCAGAACGGCAATCTCTTCCAGGGAAGCGTCTCCCATGGAAATGGCATCTAAAAAAACAATCTTCATAAAACGTCCTTTTCGCAAATTTAACTATATTTTGTATATTTACGTCTTGTAATGGCAAATGTACAGGAAATACTGGCCCGGATAGACGAGAAGGCGCCCTTCTCCATGGTGGTGGAAGCCTCCGTGCGGGACTATTGCGTGCTGGCCCTCAAGTTTTTGCGGGGGCAGGCCGATTATGCCCGCTACTTCGAGAGCGTCCTGCCGAATCCTGTGCCTGTGCTGGAAAAGGAGGTATCGGCCCGCCAGCATGCCGCCGAGCGTTACTGCATCCAGCTGTACTCCCCTTCCGAGGAAGCCCTGCTGGCCGATGCCATTGCCGATCTGGCCTTCGCCCAGTCGCAGCGCGTAACGCTCACAACCCCCGCCACGCCCCAGGCCGACGACCGGGAACGTGCCTGCGTGTACATCACGGCGGTTTATACCCTCTTTGCCCTGGCCCTGCATCAGCGCACAGACTTTGCCGTTCTTTTCCTGGAAGCCTGGGCCAACTTCAACGAATTTGCCAGCGCCCGCACCGTGCGTAAGCACTACGACCGCAGCTGGAACAGCCGCTACGAGTCCCTGTTCTATCCCCTGGGATAAAAAACCTTATCGGCCAAACAACTAATTATCAATGCATTAAACAAATTGCCCTGTGTATTTCGACACAGGGCAAAAACGTTAAGTTGCTGATAATCAGCACTAGGCACCCAGGCGGGTAGCCAGGCGTTCGCGGATGGCGCGGAGGAACTCCAGGGAGGTGAGGGCCTTGGGCGTAATGCCTTCCATCAGGTTCACCAGGTCCTTGGTCACCAGGCCTTCGTTCAGGGTATCAAAGCAGGCTGCCTCCAACTGATCGGCATAGTTCACCAGTTCCGGCAGGTTGTCCAGTTCGCCCCTCTTACGGAAAGCGCCGCTCCAGGCAAAAATGGTGGCCATGGGGTTGGTGGAAGTTTCTTCACCCTTCAGGTACTTGTAGTAATGGCGGGTAACGGTGCCGTGAGCGGCCTCGTACTCGTACTTGCCGTCGGGGCTCACCAGCACGGAAGTCATCATGGCCAGGGAGCCGAAGGCGGTGGACACCATGTCGCTCATAACGTCGCCGTCGTAGTTCTTGCAGGCCCAGATAAAACCGCCTTCAGAGCGCATTACGCGGGCCACAGCGTCGTCAATGAGGGTGTAGAAGTACTCGATGCCGGCGGCCTCGAAACGCTCCTTGTATTCCTGGAACACTTCCTCGAAAATGGCCTTGAATCGGCCGTCGTACTTCTTGGAGATGGTGTCCTTGGTGGCAAACCAGATGGTCTGTTTCACCGACAGGGCGTACTGGAAGCAGGAATGGGCAAAGCTGCGGATAGACTTGTCCAGGTTGTGCTGGCCCATCAGCACGCCGGGGCCCTTGAATTCGTGCACAACCACTTCCTCCTTCTTGCCGGACTCGCCTTCGAATACGAGCTTGGCTACGCCGGGTTCATTCACCTGAAGCTCCACGTCGCGGTAAACGTCGCCATAGGCATGACGGGCGATGGTGATGGGCTTCTTCCAGAATTTCACGGCCGGGTGGATGCTGGGGATGGTGATGGGTGTACGGAACACGGTGCCGTCCAGCATGGCACGGATGGTGCCGTTGGGGCTCTTCCACATCTCGTGCAGGTTGTACTCGCTCATGCGCTGCACGTTGGGGGTAATGGTGGCGCACTTCACGGCAACGCCGTACTTCTTGGTGGCATTGGCCGAATCTACGGTAACCTGGTCGGAGGTTTTGTCGCGGTAAGGCAGGCCGAGGTCGTAGTATTCCGTCTTCAGGTCCACGAAGGGCAGAATGAGCTCGTCCTTAATCATTTGCCAGAGGATTCTGGTCATTTCGTCGCCGTCCATTTCTACCAGCGGCGTGGTCATTTTGATCTTTTCCATATTATTATTTGCGATTTTTGTAATAATTCATCAGGCAGCCGTCGGCCAGGATTTCCCGTTCGGCCTCGGTGAGGTTCTGGAAATACAGGTGGATGGGCGTGGAGCGACCGTCGCGCGTAATTACGCGGGCGTCGATTTCTTCGGCACCGCCCAGGATGGCGGCGCGGATGCCCGGCACAAACACGTAGTCCCCTACCTCATAGTCGAAAGGCGTATCCTTGCCGATGGTGAACGGAACGATACCCCAGTTGATGCAGTTGCTGCGGTAACGCTTGGTGGCGTATTCGTAGCAGATATTGGCGTCGCCGCCCAGCACCTTCTGGCAGCTGGCGGCCTGCTCACGGGCACTGCCGTCGCCGGGCTTGTTGGCAAAGACGCAGGAGCCGAAGGAAGTGCTTTCGGCCGATGTGCCGGCTACCGCCAGGGCCTTCTTAAGATCCTCGGACAGCACGCCGGAGCGGCGGTTACGGTCGTCTTCCTGGATACGCTTGCTGCGGCCCACGTATTCCGGAACGCGGCGGCTGAGGGCGAATTCGCTCAGCTTCAGCGGATTGGAACGGTAGCTGGAAGTTTCACCGGAAGGAATGAGTTCGTCGGTGGTGGTAACAGGGTCGTGAATAACGGCGGCCAGTTCCACCAGCATGTTCTCCTGCATGGCGGGCATCACCGGCCAGTCCTTGATGTTGGGACCGTAGCGGAGCGGCTCCTCGGGCATGGCTTTGCCGAAGCCCTGGTAGATGCGCTTCTCGTAAATGTGGCCGTCAAACTGGTAAGGCTTGTGGTTATCCTCGTACTCAATATCCGTGGCAGCGGTAATTACACCGCCGTTGGCTGCCGTTGCGGCAATGCTGCGGGCATCCATCAGGGCCACCATGGAAATCTGCCCGGCGCCGGGCTTGGAGCCTTCGCGGTTGGGGAAGTTACGGGTAGTGTGACGGATGGACAGACCGTTGTTGGACGGCACGTCGCCGGCGCCGAAGCAAGGGCCGCAGAAGGCGGGTTTAATCACTACACCGGCCTCCAGGAGCTCTTCGGCAATGTGATTGCGGGTAGTAGCCAGGTACACAGGCGTGCTCTGCGGGTAAGCGCTCATGGTAAAGTAATCGTTGCCGATAGACTTGCCCTTGAGGATGGTGGCAGCCTCGCTCAGGTTGTCGTAAGTACCGCCCGAGCAGCCGGCGATGATGCCCTGATCGGCATACACCTTGCCGCCGCGGATCTTGGACAGCAGGTCCGGATGCACTTTGTCGCCGAAGCGCTTCTTGGTATCTTCCTCGATGGCCTTGAGCACCTTCTCCGGGTTGGCCTGGAGCTCGTGGATGCTCACGGCGTTGGACGGGTGGTACGGCAGGGCAATCATGCTTTCCTGCGTGCTCAGGTCAATCTTTACCATGGCATCGTAATACGCTACCTTGCCGGGTTCCAGCTTCTTGAAGGCTTCCGGCCGATTATGCATCCGGAAGTACTTCTGCACTTCTTCGTCAGTGACCCAAATGCTTGACAGGCAAGTGGTTTCGGTGGTCATTACATCGATGCCGTTGCGGAAGTCGATGGGCAGATCCTTCACGCCGGGGCCGGCGAATTCCAGCACCTTGTTCTTCACGAAACCGCTTTCGAAGGTGGCCTTCACCAGGGAAATGGCCACATCGTGCGGGCCGATACCGTGCTTCGGCTTGCCCTCCAGCCACACCAGCACCACCTCGGGGGCATTGATGTCCCAGGTGTTCCGGAGGAGCTGCTTCACCAG